>NZ_JBBUTF010000013.1:0-201730 GCF_038066575.1 Pseudaquabacterium rugosum
ACAAACGGCCCTCACACCGCTCCCGCTGCGCATCGGCTCCCGCCTCCTCGCGCCACTGCGGCAATCAGCAGCCATGCGCTCCCCACGGTCGATCGGCGGTTCGTTCACGGCTTGTCAGGCCGCGATCTCGACGGCCTTCAGGATCAGGACGTCCTCCAGCGGCACGTCGTCGTGGAAGCCCTTGCGGCCGGTGCGCACCTTCTCGATCGCATCGACGATCTCCGTGCCCTCGACCACCTTGCCGAACACCGCATAACCCCAGCCCTGAGGCGTCTCGCTGCGGAAGTTCAGGAAGTCGTTGTCGGTGGCGTTGATGAAGAACTGCGCCGTCGCCGAGTGCGGTGCATTGGTGCGCGCCATCGCCAGCGTGTACTTGTCGTTCTTCAGGCCGTTGGAGGCCTCGTTGGGGATCGCGGCCTGGGTCGGCTTCTGCTGCATCTCGGCGGTGAAACCGCCACCCTGGACCATGAAGCCCTTGATCACGCGATGGAAAATGGTGCCGTCGTAATGGCCGGCATTGACGTAGGCCAGGAAGTTGGCCACGGTCTGCGGCGCCTTCTGGTCGTCGAGTTCGAGGCGCAGGGTGCCGGCGCTGGTGGTCAGTTCAACGTGCTTGCTCATGTTCAGTTCTCGGTGACGGTGATTTTCTGGATGAAGACCGGCTTGGCCGGTACGTCGGCGTGCATGCCCTTGCGCGTGGTGGCCACCGCCTTGATGCGGTCGACCACGTCCATGCCCTGGACCACCTTGCCGAAGACGGCGTAGCCGTGGCCATCGGGCGCGCGGCCGGCGTCCAGGCCGGTGTTGTCGTTGACATTGATGTAGAACTGGGCGGTGGCCGAGTCCGGCACCATCGTGCGCGCCATGGCGATCGTGCCGCGCTGGTTGGACAGGCCGTTGCGCGATTCGAGCGGGATCGGTGCGCGGGTCGGCTTCTCGCTCATGTCGGCGTTGAAGCCGCCGCCCTGGATCATGAAGCCGTCGATCACGCGATGGAAGATCGTGCCGTCGTAGTGGCCGGCCTTGGCGTAGGTGACGAAGTTGGCGACGGTGCGTGGCGCCTTCTGTGCGTCGAGCTGCAGCACGATGTCGCCCAGGCTGGTGCTCAGCCGAACCTGCTGGGCCTGCACGCAGGTTGCCGCCGAGGTGAGGGCCCCGAGCATCAGCAGCGGACCGAACAGTCGGAAGGGTTTCATCGGGCTCTCCAGGGTGGGGTGTGGGGCGGGCGGCGGTCCGGGCCGGCACGGCCTTGTGCCGGATGGGCCGATCGCCGCGTCTGGCGTTCAGCGTCCGCCGGGGGCTGATGGGGCTGGCGGGGCAGACGGGGTAGATGGGACTGACGACGGCGCTGCAGGCCGTCGCCAGGCTGGCGGACAGCCCGGCGTGGTGCCGCGCAACCTGGCCAGGGCCTGCAGTCGACCGTCCAGTGTGGCGTCGGGCGGACCGATGTCGGCCGCCAGGCAGCCGGCCTGATGGGCCTGGGCCAGCAGCACGTCGGCCAGATTCAGGCGCGCCAGGCGGTAGTCCGGGTCGCGCAAAAGGGCCTGTTCGAGCAGAGGGCGCGCGCCGTCGACATCGCCTGCGGCCGCGCGCCGCACGGCCAGGTTGTTGAACGGCTCGGCCAGTTGCGGAAAGTCCAGGGTCATCTGTCGCCAGGCCTGTTCAGCCTCGGCCAGGCGACCGGCGGACTCCAGCAGGCGCGCTCTGCGGAAGCGCAGCGCCGCGTCCTGCGGGGTCTGCCGCAGATCCAGCTCGACCGCCGCCAGCCGTGTCGCGTCGTCGTCCTGCGGTGTCGGCGGTGCGGCGAGGGTCGGCATCGACGCCGACAGGGCCAGCGTCAGCGCGGGAAGGCAGGTGCGGGAAATGGCGCGGCGGAGAGCGGGCGGCAACGGAATCTGGGGCATCGGACGGGATGCGGGCCGGTCGGCGCACACCCCCATCAGGGTGGAGCGGCCAGCATCGACCGCTATACTGACCGGATTGTATCGACGCCACCGTCCGCATCCGTCGCCCTACGGCACGGCCCCGGAAGGTCCCGGCGTCGGCGTGCTCCGCCCGGCCAGGGCGGCTCGGGCCGGAGCGGTCCGCGGCGTTCGCCCGCGGGCCCGACTTGGCCCACAATGCCCGAGAACCCCCGCCCGACACCGCCTGCGGCCCGAGTCCGCGCGCGCGGTTGTCCGCGCCCGTCTGCGTCCCCTGCGTCCGGCCGATGACCATCCGTCTGTACAACAGCCTGTCCCGTCGTACCGAAGCGCTCGAGCCCATCGAGCCCGGCCATGTGCGGATGTATGTCTGCGGCATCACGGTCTATGACCTGTGCCACATGGGCCATGCGCGGATGATGGTGTCCTTCGACGTCCTCTACCGCTGGCTGCAGACCAGCGGGCTGAAGGTGACGTATGCGCGCAACATCACCGACATCGACGACAAGATCATCCGCCGTGCGGTCGAGCGCGGCATCACCGTGCGGCAGCTGACCGACGAGATGATCACCGCCATGCACGAGGATTTCGCGGCCATCGGCACGCTGGTCCCAACGCATGAGCCACGCGCCACCGAGCACATCGACGGCATGCTGGCGATGATCGGTCGCCTCGAACAGCGCGGTCTGGCCTATCGCGCATCCAGTGGCGACGTGAACTACGCGGTGCGCAAGTTCCCCGGATACGGCAAGCTCTCGGGCAAGAGCCTGGACGATCTGCGTGCCGGCGAGCGGGTCGCGGTCGATGACGGCAAGGAAGACCCGCTGGACTTCGTGCTCTGGAAGGCCGCCAAGGCCGAGGAGCCGGCGGACGTCAAGTACGCCAGCGCCTACGGTGATGGCCGTCCGGGCTGGCACATCGAGTGCTCGGCCATGGGCTGTGCGGTGCTGGGTGAACGCTTCGACATCCACGGGGGTGGTCTGGATCTGCAGTTCCCGCACCACGAGAACGAGATCGCGCAGAGTGAAGGTGCGCTGGGGCATCCGCACGTCAACCTGTGGATGCACAACGGCTTCCTCAATGTCGACGACGAGAAGATGTCCAAGAGCCTGGGCAACTTCTTCACGCTGCGCGACATCCTGAAGAGCCACGACGGCGAGACGCTGCGCTTCTACATGCTGCGCACCCACTACCGCAGCCCGTTCAACTTCAGCGATCAGCTGCTCGATGACGCGCGGCAGGGCTTGCGCCGGCTCTACACCGCGCTGGCCGCGGTCGAGCTGCCGGACGAGGATGCCGCCGCCATCGACTGGTCCCTGCCGGCCGCGGCCGCCTTCCGCGCGGCCATGGACGAGGACCTGAACACGCCGGCTGCGCTCGCCGTGCTGTTCGAGCTGGCCGGCGACGTCAACCGCCACAAGGACCTCTCCAGCGCTCGGCTGTTGCGTGCGCTCGGCGGCACGCTGGGCGTGCTGCAGCAGCCGCCGCAGGCCTGGTTGCAGGGCGGCGCGACGGCCGGGGCACTGGACGAGGCCGCCATCGAGGCCGCCATCGCCGCCCGCGCCGCTGCCAAGGCCGCACGGGACTTCGCCGCTGCCGACCGCATCCGTGCCGAGCTTGCCGGACACGGCGTGCTGCTCAAGGACGGCCCGCAGGGCACGGCCTGGGTGCGGGCCTGAGATGCCCGCGCGCA
Source organism: Pseudaquabacterium rugosum (assembly GCF_038066575.1). Classification (NCBI taxonomy): domain Bacteria; kingdom Pseudomonadati; phylum Pseudomonadota; class Betaproteobacteria; order Burkholderiales; family Sphaerotilaceae; genus Pseudaquabacterium; species Pseudaquabacterium rugosum. The sequence continues at coordinate 3,616 of NZ_JBBUTF010000013.1, forward strand.
AGACCGCCGGCGGCTTCGCCGCCGCACCGGCTGCGGCCGTGCCTGCGCTGGATGGTGCCCCGGTCGTCACGCCCGGCTACTGGGACGAGGCCTGCCGCCATCTGGTGCGTCGCGACCGGGTGATGAAGAAGCTGATCCCGCAGTTCGGCGAGGCCCGCCTGCGCAGCCATGGTGACGCCTTCACCACGCTGGCCCGCTCGATCATCGGCCAGCAGATCTCGGTGAAGGCGGCGCAGGCCGTCTGGGACAAGCTGCTGCTCGCGCTCGAGGTCAGTGTCGCTGCCGAAGAAGCCGCGCTGCTGCAGCCGGGCGCCGTGCTCACGCGCGATGTGCCGGCTTTGCGTGCGGCAGGTCTGTCGGCCCGCAAGGCCGAGTACCTGACCGATCTGGCCCGCCATTTCGAGCAGGGTCAGGTCCACGTCGGCCAATGGCAGCAGATGGACGACGAGGCCATCATCGAGGAACTGGTCGCCATCCGCGGCATCGGTCGCTGGACGGCCGAGATGTTCCTGATCTTCCATCTGATGCGCCCCAACGTGCTGCCACTGGACGATCTCGGCCTCATCAAGGGCATCAGCACACAGTATTTCAGCGGCGAGCCCGTCAGTCGGGCCGAGGCGCGGGAACTCGGCGAAGGCTGGGCGCCCTACCGATCCGTCGCCACCTGGTACCTGTGGCGGAGTCTGGATCCGCTGCCGGTAGACTACTGACCTGTGTGAGTGCGAACGCCCGTGGCCGCCGGCATGCCGGAGGTCCAGCGGGGCGTTCCCGTCGACGACCGCCTGCCGCCCGATGTGGCGGTGCGGTCGTCTCCGTTTCAACCCACCGAACGCGCGCATGAGCAAACGACACTTCCTCGAATTCGAACAGCCGATCGCCGAACTCGAGACCAAGATCGAGGAACTGCGTTTCGTGCAGAACGAGTCCGCTGTCGACATCTCCGAGGAGATCGATCGCCTGGACAAGAAGAGCCAGCAACTGGCCAAGGACATCTACAGCAGCCTGTCGCCCTGGCAGGTCACGCAGATCGCCCGCCATCCGCAGCGTCCCTACACGCTGGACTACGTCAACGAGATCTTCACCGACTGGCAGGAGCTGCACGGTGACCGGCATTTCGCCGACGACCTGTCCATCGTCGGCGGTCTGGCCCGCTTCAATGGCCAGGCCTGCATGGTCATCGGTCACCAGAAGGGCCGTGACACGAAGGAGCGCGCGGTGCGCAACTTCGGCATGTCGCGCCCCGAGGGCTACCGCAAGGCGCTGCGCCTGATGAAGCTGGCCGAGAAGTTCGGCCTGCCGGTCTTCACCTTCGTCGACACGCCCGGCGCCTATCCCGGCATCGGCGCCGAGGAGCGCGGCCAGTCCGAAGCCATCGGCCGCAACATCTTCGAGATGGCGCAGCTGGAGGTGCCGATCATCACCACCATCATCGGCGAGGGGGGCTCCGGCGGCGCGCTGGCCATCAGCGTGGCCGACCAGGTGCTGATGCTGCAGTTCTCGGTCTACTCGGTGATCTCCCCTGAGGGCTGTGCGTCCATCCTCTGGAAGACGGCGGAGCGGGCATCGGATGCCGCCGAGGCCCTGGGCATCACCGCCCACCGCCTGAAGGCACTCGGTCTGATCGACAAGATCGTCAGCGAGCCGGTCGGTGGTGCCCATCGCGACACGCGCCACATGGCCAGCCAGCTCAAGCGCGCGCTGGTCGACGCCTATCGTCAGGTCTCCGACCTGAAGACCAAGGACCTGCTGCAGCGTCGCTACGACCGCGTGCAGTCCTACGGCCGCTTTGCCGACACCAAGGACCGGTGAGCCGCTCGCGGCCGCCGGTGATCACGCACCGGCGCCGCATGGCGACCGCGTCTTCGCCGTCGCCTTCAGCGGCGGCCGAGATTCGCTCGCGCTGCTGCATCTGAGCTGTCGTCTGGCGGCGGCGCATGGTCTGACCGTGGTCGCCCTGCACGTGCACCACGGCCTGCTGCCCGAGGCCGACGCCTGGCTGGCGAGCGCGCGCCGCCTGTGCCGGCGCTGGGCTGCCCGCGGTTGGCCGCTGCGGTTCATGGCCACGCGTTTGTCCGGCACGCCGGACAGCGGCCAGAGCCTGGAGGCCTGGGCCCGTGACGGGCGCCGGGCTGCCCTGGACGTGATGGCCCGCGCCGCGGGGGCCCGTCTCCTGCTGCTGGCCCAGCATCGGCGTGACCAGGCCGAGACCGTGCTGATCCAGGCCCTGCGGGGCGCCGGTGCGGCCGGTCTGGCGGCGATGCCGGCGCGCATCGACCGTGCCGGTCTGTGCTGGGCCCGGCCCTGGCTGGGCCAGCCGCGCGAGGCCATCGACGCCTATGTCCGTCATCACCGCTTGCGGCCGGTCGAGGATCCGAGCAACCAGGATCCGGATCTGGCCCGTTCCCGGTTGCGCCTTCAGGTCTGGCCCGCCTTGCACCAGGCGTTTCCGCAGGTCGAGCGGGTGCTGGGCCAGGTTGCCCGCCGGGCCGCGGAGGCCGATGCCGCGCTGCAGGAGCTCGCCGCGCTCGACGCCGCGGCCTGCTGCGACGACCAGGGGCTGCGCCTGGACGACTGGCTGATGCTGAGTCCGGCTCGGCGGGCCAATCTGCTGCGCGGCTGGTGGCAGACGCACGCCGGCCGGCGCATCGCCGACACGCTGGTGCAGCGGCTGCTCGCCGAACTGCCCCGGTTGCAGGCCCGTCGATCGAGCGCCCGGTGGGCGCAGGGGGCGTGGCGTCTGGATCTCTACCGCGGGCGTCTGATGCTGCGGCCCCAGGCGGTGACGACCAGCACCGCATCGCCTGCGACCGGCGGGTGCGACAGGCTGGAGCCTGAGGCGGCCGTCGTGGCGGCCGATGCGGCGGCGGAACGGCCGCCCGGACCCATGCCCGGGCTGCTCGGGCTGCCGCCACCGTCGTGCTGGCCGGCTGACGGTCGGCTGTGCTGGCCCATGCCGCAGTGGGGCGGTGAGCTCCGGCTGCTGCCCGCCGCGGCGACCCAGCCCGGCCTCGACCCGCAGATCCTGCCCTGGCTCGAGGCGCGCCCGCGCAGCGGCGGCGAACGCTTCGTGCTGCGCCCCGGTGGCATGGCGCGCAGCCTGAAGAAGCAGTTCCAGTGTCTGGGCGTGCCGGCCGAGGCGCGACACGGGCCCTTGTTGTGGGCGGCGGGCCGTCTGGTCTATGTGCCCGGCCTGGGTCTGGATGCGCGGGTCGCCGTCACCGCCGGTCCGGCGCGCTGGTCCCTGCACTGGTGCGACGGAAATCCGTCGGCCGATTGGCCCACAGGCTAGAATCACGGGTTGCGTGTTCCAGGCGTCGGTCCTGGCTGTCGCGCAACTGCGTCCTGACGGGGCGGCATCGGGCCGCCGGCCGGGCAGCATCGCGGCTCCAGCGGGGCCGTCGTGCGCCGCGCGCCGGTGGTGGCGCCGGTCCGGCGGGTTCACCGTTCCGGTTGATGCCGGTGTCCGCCGCACAGGCTGTTCCCAGCCTGCCATCGCGGCGGATTCACTCCCCGCAATCATGGCTTTGATCGTTCACAAGTACGGCGGCACGTCGATGGGCTCGCCCGAGCGCATCCGCGCCGTCGCCAAGCGCGTGGCCAAATGGGCCCGTGCCGGCCACCAGATGGTGGTCGTTCCCTCCGCGATGAGCGGCGAGACCAACCGCCTGCTCGGCCTGGCCAAGGAAGTGCAGCCGGCCAAGGTCGACGACGCCGTGCTGCGCGAGCTCGACATGATCGCCTGCACCGGCGAGCAGGTCTCGGTCGGTCTGCTGTCGCTGGCCCTGCAGGCCGAAGGCCAGCCGGCGGTCAGCTACAACGGCTGGCAGGTGCCGATCAAGACCAACTCGGCCTACACCAAGGCCCGCATCGAGTCGATCGACGACGTCCGCGTGCGCGCCGATCTGGCCGCTGGCAAGGTCGTGATCATCACCGGCTTCCAGGGCATCGACGAGGGCGGCAACGTCACCACGCTGGGCCGTGGCGGCTCCGACACCTCGGCCGTGGCCGTGGCGGCGGCGATGAAGGCCGACGAGTGCCTGATCTACACCGACGTCGATGGCGTCTACACCACCGACCCGCGCGTCGTGCCCGAGGCCAAGCGCCTGAGCACGATCAGCTTCGAGGAAATGCTCGAGCTGGCCAGCCAGGGCTCCAAGGTGCTGCAGATCCGCTCGGTGGAGTTCGCGGGCAAGTACCGCGTGCCGCTGCGCGTGCTCTCCAGCTTCACCCCCTGGGACATCGCGATCGACGAGGAAGCCAAGTCGGGCACCCTGATCACCTTCGAGGAAGACGAAAAGATGGAACAAGCCGTTGTGTCCGGCATCGCGTTCAACCGCGACGAGGCCAAGATCACCGTCGTCGGCGTGCCCGACAAGCCGGGCATCGCCTACAGCATCCTGGGTGCGGTCGCGGCGGCCAACATCGACGTCGACGTCATCGTGCAGAACGTCTCCCACGACGGCCGCACCGACTTCAGCTTCACCGTGCACCGCAACGACTACGCGCGCACCGTCGATCTGCTGAAGAACACCGTGCAGCCGGCCACCGGCGCGCTCAACATCATCGGTGACGCCAAGATCTGCAAGGTCTCGATCGTCGGCATCGGCATGAAGAGCCACGTCGGTGTGGCTTCGACGATGTTCAAGACGCTGTCGGATGACGGCATCAACATCCAGATGATCACCACCAGCGAGATCAAGACATCGGTCGTGATCGACGAGAAGTACATGGAGCTGGCCGTGCGCGCGCTGCACAAGGCCTTCGGTCTGGACGATCCGGCCAAGGTGGTCTGAACGTCCGCCATCGGGCAAAGCAAAGTGGCACTTGCGCTTTGCTTTGAATCCCGGCTAGAATGATTATCTTGCCAACGGAGACGTGACCGAGAGGCCGAAGGTGCTCCCCTGCTAAGGGAGTATGCGCGCTAAAACGTGCATCGAGGGTTCGAATCCCTCCGTCTCCGCCAGCAAGCCCGTCCAGACCCACGAAGTCAGCGGACGGACCAACATGAAAACCCCGATCAGCCCAGCTGTTCGGGGTTTTTTCTTTTCCGCGTGCGCCCGCTGTTCTGCCCGGCCCGCTCAGACCTGCAACCTCAGACCTGCAGCAAGCCCCACTGCAGCGCGATCAGCGTCAGCTCGCTCTGGTTGCCGGCGCCCAGTTTCTGCTTGACGTTGTAGAGGTGGGTGCCGACGGTGCTGGGCGACAGCTTGAGCGTCTCGGCGATCTGCGCGACGCTCTGCCCACGGGCGAGTTGCAGGAAGACCGAGAACTCGCGCTCGCTGAGCTGGTCGGCCGGACTGCGTTCACCGCGGATCTGCGCCAGGGCCAGCGCCCGCGCCGTCTCCGCATCGACCCAGGGCTGGCCTGTAGCCACCGCACGCACGGCCGCGATCAGCGCATCGGGTGCACTGCGCTTGGTCAGGTAGCCGAGCGCGCCGGCGCGCAGCGCCCGCTGTGGATGGGCCGTGTCCTCATGCGCCGACAGGATCAGCACGCGGGCCTGTTCCTCGATCGCCAGCAGGCGCCGCAGGGCCTCCAGCCCGCCCATGCCCGGCATCGCCAGATCCATCACCACGACGTCGGGCCGCAATTGCTGCCAGGTGCTGACCAGGTCCTCCCCGCGGTCGAGCTCGGCCACCACCTCGATGCCGGCGCCGCCCAGCAGCATGCGAAAACCCATGCGCACCAGGGCGTGGTCGTCGACGAGCAGCAGGCGCAGGGACATGGGCGGATCGGTGGTTCGGGTGACGGGTGCTGGGAGGGCGGCGGGGCGGCGCCGGCGCGCCCGGGGGACGGGTCACGGACCTCAGCGTCCGGGCGTGGGGGGCTGTCGCTCCGGTGCCGTCGCCTGAGGGCGGTCGGCCGGATCCAGCGGCAGCTCGACCGTCAGCCAGACCCCGGGGCCGGGGTCGGCCGGCCGCAGGTGCAGCCGGCCACCGAGCGCTGCCGCCCGTTCCGCCAGCCAGCTGAGGCCGAAGTGGCCGGGTGGGCTGGCCGGTGCCGGATCGGCGGTGTCGTCTGCATGGGCAGGGTCGGCGGCATCGGATGACGGACGGCCGGTGCGCAGGGCCTCCGGCAGGCCGCGGCCATTGTCCTGCACGCTCAGGCGCAGGCGGTCGGCTGTGCCATCCAGGCACAGGCGGATGTGGCCGGCCTCGCCATGGCGCAGCGCGTTGGTCACGCCTTCCTGGGCCGTGCGGTAGAGCGCCAGCGCGGCCTCGGCACCGATCGGCGTGCGCTCGGGATCGAGCGTCTGCTGCAGCTCCAGGCGCAGGCCGGGCTGGCTGCGGCGGGTGCGTTCGAGCAGGTCCGCCAGGGCCTCGATCAGGCCGAAGGCGTCGAGCACCAGCGGGGCCAGGCGCGGGATGATGCCGTGCATCGCGTCGTACAGGCGCGCGGCCTCGTCGGCGATGACGCGGGCGGCCTCGGCGCTGGTCGGATCGCTGGACACGCAGCGGCCGGCGATGGCCGTGGCCATGCTGCGCATCGCGGTCACCGACTGTCCGAACTCGTCATGCAGCTCGCGCGCGATCAGCTTGCGTTCGGCCTCGATGTGCTGCGCCATCCAGTGGCCGAGTGCGCGGCTGTCCGACAGCTGGCGCTCGGCGCGCAAGGCACGGCGCTCGGTCTCCCACTGCCGTGCCAGCTGCTCGGCCATGCGGTTGAAGGCTTCGGCGATGGCGCTGGCCTCGCGGCCGGGCAGCGGCGGCAGGCGCGTGTCCAGGCGCCCGTCCTGCAGCGCCTGCAGGCCGTCGACGATGTGGGCGAAGGGTCGTACCGCGCGGCCGACCGCCGCGTGCACCAGCGCCGCGGTGGCCAGCAGCGCGGCGACGGCGATCAGCGACAGCCGCCACAGGCTGTCCCAGGCATCCAACACCGAACGTGAGGCGTTCGCATGCACCTCGAGCCGGCCGTCAGGAAACTGGATCGAGCGGTGGGTCGATGGCGGCGCGATCAGGGCACTGAACCAGGTCGGCGCATCCTGCCCCTGCTTGTAGGGCGATGGCGGGCTGCGATAGACCAGCCGCTCCTGCTGGTCGTACAGCAGCACGTCGTTGGAGCGGATGCGGCCCAGGCCTTCGAGAAAAGCCTGCATCGCGCCGATGCCCTGGGCGGCGTAGACCCAGGCGGTGCGGTCCAGCAGCTGGCTGGCGACCCGGTTGGCCGCCAGGGTCTCCTCCATCACGCTGTCACGCAGGGTCCGCAGTTGCAGCGTCAGCACCAGGCTGGCGAAGCCCAGCATCAGCAGGCCGGCGATCAGCTGCATCTGCAGACGCAGACCCGGGCGCCAGCGGCGTGCCGTCGTGGCCGGGCGGTCGGTGGTCGGGCGGGGCATGGGCGCAGGCATCAGGCGGGGTGGCCGGGCGATGCCGCGGGCCCGGATCCGGTGCCATCGACGGCGATGCCCTGGCCATCGGTGTCGGTCGCCAGCCAGGCCTGCAGCGCCTGGCGCTGGGCCGAGCGCAGGGCGGGCTGCAGCGGATCGTGTCCGCCTTCGGGCAGCAGGCGCCAGTGCACGCGTGCCGGTTCGGGCAGGGCCGCGGCCAGTTCGCGCGCGGCGGCGGCTGGACACACGCGGTCGTCGGCGGCGTGCAGCAGGTGCACCGGCATCGGCGCCAGGGTCCGGGCCCGTTCGATCAGCCCGGGCTGCAGATCGCAGCCGCGTCGCAACCAGGCGATCTGGATGCGGTAGCGGGTGATCAGCGCGTCCAGCGCCGGCCCCTCGGGCCAGGGCTGGCAGGGTGGCGGGGGCAGGGCATCGGGATCGAAGCTGGCGGTGCGGCTGATCGTGCCCGCGGCCAGGGCCTGGCGCCAGGCCGTCGCGCCGAGGGCCTGTCGGCGCTCCCAGGCCCACCAGTGCCGTGCGGTGCGGGCCACGCGTTGCGGGTCCGCGCTGTCCAGATCCTGCGCCAGCCGGGCCAGCAGGCCGTCGAGCGCATCGGTGCCGATGCCGAAGAAGGCGGCGACGTCGCGCGGCCGGCCGACGAAGGTCGCCCTCAGCACCAGACCATCGACCTGCGACGGGGCATCGACCGCATGCGCCAGGGCCAGCGTCGCGCCCCAGGAACCGCCGAGCACGCCCCAGCGCGCGCGCGCCAATCGTGGCCTCAGGTGGTGGTGCAGCCGGCGCAGGTCGTCGAGCAGCAGCGGCAGGGTGTTGGCCGGCGTGCGCAGGCCATCCGCTGCCGATGCCCACAGACTGGCCGCGCCAGCGGGACGGCTCTGGCCGCAGCCCCGCTGGTCCGGTGCGATCAGGTGGACGGGCAGGCCGGCGCAGGCCTGCCACAAGGCGGGAGACTGCGCCGAACCGGGGCCGCCGTGCAACACCAGCAGCGGCCGTCCGCCGGGCTGTCCGGCGTGGTGGACGCACATCTGCTGGCCGTCGGCCAGCGTCAGCCATTCGCGATCGAAGACCTCGGGCGGCGCCATCGCGCCACTGCCGGTCGTGCCTGGCGGCACGGGCTCGGGGCGATCGGCGGTGGGCGAGGTGGGGGGTGGCATCGCGGGCGAGGGACTCGGTGCGGAGACGGCCGCATGGTAAGCGGCGTGCCGCAGGCCGGCGGCCGGGGTGCCCCCAGGGGAACCCGAGGGTCGATTCAAGATTTTCTGGAGTGCGCTTTCATGGCTGTCCGGCTGTCGCCGGCCGGCGTGCTGCGCCACGATGCAGCCCTGTGCCGGTCCTGTCCGGGCGGCACCCGGCACCCGGCACCGGACCGGTCGGGCATCCGCCCGGCGGTCCGCCGGTGACACCTTCCACCCATCTTCAGGAGACCGTGATGACCAAGACCTGGCAGACCCCCGCCGCGACCGACCTGCGCTTCGGCTTCGAGATCACGATGTACGTGGCCGCCCGCTGATCGGGTTCGTGGGGCCGACCCAGGCCTGGCGCCTGTGTCACGGCCCCTCCGACCCCTCGTGCGCATGCCACGGCGCCAGCACCGGTCGCACCGATGCTGGCGCCGTGCCATCGGTGGCGCCCGGCCAGCCGCCACGGTCCGCCGTTCTTCCTCCTCCTCTTCCGAGACCTGACCCGCTCCGGGTCCTGCCAACGATGCGCATCACCGTCCTGGGCGCGGCCGCCGGAGGCGGCTTCCCGCAGTGGAACTGCCACTGCCGCAACTGCGCCGGCCTGCGGGCCGGCACCGTGCGGGCCAAGCCGCGCACGCAATCGTCGATCTTCGTCCAGGCGCGAGCCGAGGGGCCGGGCGTGCTGATCAACGCCTCGCCCGACGTGCTGACGCAGATCCGCCAGCAGCCGGTGCTGTGGCCACGGCCGGCCGATGCCGCCGCGCAGCGCCACACGCCGATCGCCGGCGTCGTTCTGTGCGACGGTCAGGTCGACCATGTCACCGGTCTGGTGATGCTGCGCGAGCGCGGCGTGCCGCTGCCGCTGTGGTGCACCGATCCGGTGGCCGAGGACCTGACGACCGGCTACCCGCTGCTCAACGTGCTGGGTCATTACTGCGGTGTCGATCGCCATCGCATCGCGCTCGACGGGACGCGCTTCGAGGTGCCAGGGGTCGAGGGGGTGCAGTTCCGGGCCCTGGCGCTCGACAGCAAGGCCGCGCCTTACTCGCCGCACCGCGAGGCCGGTGTGCCGGGCGACAACATCGGCCTCGAGATCCGCGACACGCACAGCGGCCGCAGCCTGTTCTACGCCCCCGGTCTGGGCGAACGCTCGCCGGCCGTCATCGACGCGCTGCACGCGGCCGATGCGGTGATGGTCGACGGCACCTTCTGGACCGACGACGAGATGGTGCGGCTGGGCATTTCGCGCAAGCACGCGCGCGAGATCGGCCACCTGCCGCAGTCCGGCCCGGACGGGATGATCGCGCTGCTGGACACGCTGCCCGCCGCCACGCGCCGCGTGCTCATCCACATCAACAACACCAATCCCATCCTCGACGAGGATGCACCGCAGCGTGCCGAACTGGCGCGCCACCGCATCGAAGTGGCCGAGGACGGCCTGCTGATCGACCTGTGAGCCATCCTGGCTGACCGCCAAGTCAAGGAGACCGACATGAGCACCCCGGGTCTGGCCTGGAGCCGCGAGGAATTCGAGGCCCGGCTGCGCGAGCGCGGCCGCAGCTACCACATCCACCATCCGTTCAACCTGATGCTCAACCGCGGCCGGGCCAGCCCCGAGCAGGTGCGCGGCTGGGTCGCCAACCGCTTCCTCTACCAGGTCGCGATCCCGATCAAGGACGCGGCCATCCTGGCCAACTGCCCGGACCGCGACGTGCGCCGCAGCTGGATCCAGCGCATCCTCGACCATGACGGCTTCGAGATCGGTGGCATCAACGATCCGGGCGGCATCGAGGCCTGGCTGCGCCTGGGCGAGGCCACCGGCCTGAGCCGCGAGGAGATCCTCGACGAGCGCCACGCGATCCCCGCCGTGCGCTTCGCCGTCGACCACTACGTGCACTTCGCGCGCCGGGCGCCCTGGCAGGAGGCGGTGTGCTCGTCGCTGACCGAGCTGTTCGCGCCCGAGATCCACAAGCAGCGCCTGGCCACCTGGCCCGAGCACTACCCGTGGATCGCCCGTGACGGGCTGCAGTACTTCCGCAACCGGGTCAGCCAGGCGCGGCGCGATGTCGAGCAGGGGCTGGAGGTCACGCTGTCGTGGTTCACCACGCGGGCCCAGCAGCAGCGCGCGCTCGACGTGCTGCAGATGAAGCTCGACATCCTGTGGGCGATGAACGACGCGATGGCGCTGCGCTACGGGGTCGATCCGCAGTCGGCGGCCGAGGGTCTGGCGCGAGCGCCGCAGGAGGCCGCATGAACGCGGACAGCCCGCTCGCCGCGACGACCGCCGCGGCGCCTGACGCCCCGGATGCGGCGCTGCTGGCCGCCCGGCCCGCCATCGGCGAGGGCTTCCGCCTGCAGTACGAGCAGGCCCAGCAGGCCTGGGTGCTGCTGTATCCGGAAGGCATGGTGCGGCTCAACGGCAGTGCCGGTGAGATCCTCAGCCGCTGCGATGGCCAGCGCACGCTGTCCGCCCTCATCACCGAGCTGGAGACCGAGTTCGCGACCACCGGCCTGACGGCCGACGTGCTGGGCTTCGTCGCCATCGCCCGTCAGCAGCGCTGGCTGGTGCTCGACCGGCCGCATTGATCCACGAGCGCCTCACGCCGATGTCCTCCGATCCGAGTCCTGATCGTCCCGGGCCGCCGCTGTGGCTGCTGGCCGAGCTGACGTACCGCTGCCCGCTGCACTGCGTGTTCTGCTACAACCCGGTCGATTACGCGCGACATGAGGATGAGCTGGGCACGGCCGACTGGCTGCGCGTGCTGCGCGAGGCCCGTGCGCTCGGGGCGGTGCAATGCGGCTTTTCCGGCGGCGAGCCACTGCTGCGCGATGACCTGGAGGAACTGGTCGCCGAGGCGCGTCGCCTGGGCTACTACACCAACCTCCTCACGTCGGGCGTCGGGTTGACGCGCGAGCGGGCGGCCGCGCTGAAGGCCGCCGGGCTCGACCACGTGCAGCTGAGCTTCCAGGACTCGACGCGGGAGATGAACGACTTCCTCTCGCACACCCGCACCTTCGATCTCAAGCAGCGCGTGGCGGGTCTGCTGAAGGAGCAGGGCTGGCCGATGGTGATGAACGTCGTCATCCATCGCCTGAACATCGATCACATCGACCGCATCATCGCGATGGCGGCCGACTGCGGGGCCGAGTACCTGGAGCTGGCCAACACCCAGTACTACAGCTGGGCCATGCTCAACCGTGACCAGCTGCTGCCCACGCGGGCCCAGCTGGTCGAGGCCGAGCGGGTGACCGATGACTGGCGGCGGCGGCTGGACGGCCGCATGCGCATCTTCTTCGTCGCGCCGGACTACCACGAGGGCACGGTCAAGCGCTGCGTCAACGGTTGGGGCTCGACCATGCTGACCGTCGCACCCGATGGCGCGATGCTGCCCTGCCACACCGCACGCATGCTGCCCGGGCTGCAGTTCCCGAACGTGCGGGAGACCTCGGTCGAACAGGGCTGGTACGCGTCCGACGGCTTTCAGCGTTATCGCGGCACGGGCTGGATGAAGGAGCCCTGCCGCAGCTGCGAGCACAAGGAGCGCGATCTCGGTGGCTGCCGCTGTCAGGCCTGGATGCTGACCCAGGATGCCGAGGCGGCAGACCCGGCCTGCACGCGCAGCCCGCATCACGGCGCGGTGCGCTCGGCGGTGGATGCGGCCGAGTCCCGCATCCAGTTCACAGAGCGGGCCATGCCGCGCGAGCGGCCGCTGATCTACCGCGACCGTGCGAACTCGCTGCGCTGGGCCGATGCCCCACTGCAGCCGGCCCGGGCGGACGGATCCGCTGCCGATTGAGCGCAGCGTCCAGGCCCGGCGGGCCTGGCGCGATGGCCGGCGTCCGCGCGCCGCGGATCCTCAGCCGCGGGCCTTGCCGCCGGCCGGCTGACCGCTCTCACGGCGGGCCATCTCGATCTGGCGACCGGTCTCGGCCGGATCCAGGCCCTTCAGGGTGCAGAAATTGGCCAGCGTGAACGGCGAGCGCTCGAACTCGCGCAGCAGCTGCCAGCGGGCCTGACGTTCAGGATCCGCGCCGGTCGGCGGTGCCGCCTCGTGGCTGACGTTCGGCGGGCGCCGCATCTCGTGACCGGCATCGCCGCGCGGCGGGCGTCCTTGTCCTTCACGCGGGCCGCGACCCGGCGTGCCGGCGGCGTCGCCCCGGCGGGAGCCCGGGCCCCGGCGATCGTCGGTCGGCCGGCCGCGGCCGGCGGGCCCTCCTTCGCGGCGAGCGGAGCCTTCCGGGCGCGGCTCGGTGCGTGCCGGGCGCTCGGTGCGTGCGGCCGTGGCCGGCTGGGCCTCGGTCGATGGCGTGCCACCGGCTTCCGTCGGACGGTTCTGCGGGCGGGTGTCGCCGCGTTCGCGACGCGGTCCGTCCGCGCGCGGGCCCTGGCGGCCGTCGCTCCGGCCCGTGCCGCGGTCCGCCGCCCCGCCGGGGCCACGGCCACCCGGCCGCCGTGCGGGACGACCATCGGCCGGCGTGGCCGCGGCTGCAGCGTCACCCGTCGTGCCCTCCGGCGCGGTGCCGGGGGCGCTCCGCGGACCGGCCTCCTGGCGTCGGCCCCGCGGGCCGGCCTCGCGGCCGCCCGAGCGCTCGCGCTGCAGCGCGCGGCGGCGTTGCACTTCCTGCTCGGCGAGCTGGCGGTGCTCGGCGCTCAGTTCGCCGGCGGGTTGGCCGTCGAGGTCGAAGCGCTGTTCGTGCCGCAGCAGTGACTGCAGGTAGGCGGTGGTGTGCGTGTAGCGGCGGAAGAAGGCCGACAGCGCCGTCTTGCTGAACACGCCCGGCGCGCGCTGCTGGATGTCGACATGGACCCGCAGCTTGATCGGCTTCGGGCTGCCGGCGAACAGCGCCGGAAAACGCGTGCGCAGTTCGGCCGCGCAGTCGATTTCCGGGCCATCGGTCGCCGGGCCGGCCGCAGGCGCTTCGGGCGCGTCTGCCGGGGGGGCGTCGGTCGACTCGGCAGCGGCGGGCAGGGCGGCCGTCCCGGCGGGTGCCAGGGCCGCAGCATCGGTGTGCGTTTCGGTCGGCGATGCGGTCGCCTCGGGGGCCGAGGGGGCGACCTCGGACGTGGCCGGCGCGGCGACATCCGTCGCGGCATCGACCCTCGGCGTGCTCTGGGCGGGCGCCGCGACGACCTCGGGAATGGCGCTGTCGGACGGCTTCTGATTCTCGGACATGGTGGCCGGGCGGCACACACGGTGCACGCCAGATGCTGCTGGAAAGGGCGCGATTGTCCCTGCTTCAGCGCCGTTCGCACACCGGGACCCTGCGGATGTCGGTTGCGCCCCTTGTCAGGCGTCATGCCACGGCCCGCGCCGCGCGGCCAGGCGCCGATTCAGAGCCAGTCGTGCAGCCGCTGTCGCGGGTCGGCCGCCGCCTGTGGCGCCACCGTGCGTCCGGCCTCCAGCAGCTTGCGCGCGATCATGTGGTCCATCGGTGCATTGGCCGACTCGACGCAGACCAGCTGATCGCCCGCGTAGTGCAGCAGCGAAAAGCCGTCGCCGCCGGCCAGCGGCCGCCGCACGCTGCGCACCGGGGGCTCGCCGGTGCCGCCCGCAGGCAGCAGGCCGCTCATCTGCAGGCGCAGCGCGCCCTGCTCGCTCCAGAACGAGGGCTGGGGCCGGTAAGGCCGCGGATCGCCGAGCAGCGTGGCGGCGGCCACCCGGGCCTGATCCTGCGCGTTCTGGATCGACTCCAGGCGCAGCGGTGAGCCGCCGTCGGCCGGGGTGCAGCGGGCACAGTCGCCGATGGCCAGGATCGCCGGATCGCTGCTGCGCAGGCAGGCGTCGACCAGCACCCCGTCGCCGCAGGCCAGGCCGGCATCCTGCGCGAGCTGGGTGCGCGGCAACGCGCCGACGCCCAGCACCAGCTGGTCGACCGGCAGGCGCCGGCCGTCGACGATGACCGCCTGCAAGCGGTGCTCGTCGTGCTCCCAGGCGCTGACCACGGCGCCCAGATGCACCTCGATGCCCTGGGCCCGGTGGTGCTGCAGTGCGTGGTCGGCCAGCGCGGGCGAGACCGAGCGCGAGAGCAGCCGCGCCCGGGTCTCGATCACCCGAACGCGACGGCCCATCAGCCGGGCCGATGCCGCGACCTCCAGGCCGATGAAGCCGCCGCCGATCACGGTCAGCTCGTCCGCGTGGGCCAGCGCGTGGCGCAGGCGTTGGGCGTCGGCCGCCTGGCGCAGCGTGTGCACGTTCTCCAGGCCGTCGTGCAGGCCGGGCAGGCGGCGCGCGCGTGCGCCGGTGGCCAGCACCAGGCGGCTCCAGGGCAGCACCCGGCCGCTGCCCAGGCGCAGGCTGCGGTGCTGACGATCGATCTGCACGGCTTCGTCGCCGGCCAGCAGCTCGACCCCGCGTTCCAGATACCAGCGCTCGGGGCGCAGCGGATTCAGGTCCAGGCGCTCGTCTCGCAGGAACTGCTTGGACAGCGGCGGCCGCTGGTACGGCGCCCAGAGCTCGTCACAGACCAGCTGCACCCCCGCGCTGGCGCCCGCATCGGCCAGAGCGGCCACGAGCTGCACGCCCGCATGGCCACCGCCGACGACGATGATCGGCGGCGGGCGGCCGGCCGCTGCGGTGGACGTCTCAGGCATCGGATGGTTCTCCTGTCACGCGGGCCGCTCACCCGTCGTGGGGATGGCGATCCGCTCCGGTCGGCAAGGGTAACGTGTCAGATGAACGGCGTCAGCCGCGGGCACGGTGTGCTCTCGGGATGGCGTCCTCAGCTCAGCCGTGCCCTGACCTCGCAGCGGATGCCGCCACCCTGACGCTCCTGCCACTGCACGTGGCCGCCGAGCACCTTGACCCGCTTGCGCACGCCGCCCAGGCCCAGTCCATGGGACCAGGTCTGAGGGTCATGGCCACGGCCATCGTCGCTGACGCCCAGCATCAGCTGGCCCCGTTCGAGTTGCAGCGACACCTCGACCTGGCTGGCCTGGGCGTGGGCGATCACGTTGTTGACC
Organism: Pseudaquabacterium rugosum; assembly: GCF_038066575.1. Lineage (NCBI taxonomy): Bacteria > Pseudomonadati > Pseudomonadota > Betaproteobacteria > Burkholderiales > Sphaerotilaceae > Pseudaquabacterium > Pseudaquabacterium rugosum. The sequence continues at coordinate 19,106 of NZ_JBBUTF010000013.1, forward strand.
AGCTCCCGCAGCACCCGGGTGATGGCCGACCACTGCACGACGCTCAGTGTCGGATCCTGGTCGGCACTGAAGTGCCAGCGCAGCTCGCAGCCGGTGATGTGAAGGCGCTGGCTGACATCGGCCTTCCACTCGGCCGCGGCGTGGCTCAGCTGGTGCTGGCCGGCCGCCAGGCCGCGCGTGAGCGTCTTCAGATCCTGCAGCGTGTGGCGGATGTAGCCCTCGATCTCCGGATCGGGTGCCTTGTACATCAGGGTCAGCAGGCGGGCGCCGATGTCGTCGTGCAGGTCCTGCGCGATGCGGATGCGTTCCTCGTCCCGTCCCTGTTCGACGGCGTGGGCGTGGGTGACGGCGCGGCGCAGCTGCTCGATGATCCGCTCGCACAGCCGCAGCTCGTCGCGGCTGAACAGCCGCCGGCCCTGGTTCAGGTGACGCAGCACCAGCGATCCGCCGGGCGGCGCGTTGCGCACCAGGGCGGGCACCGGCACGATCATCGTCGTGCCATCGCCGACGATGCGGATGCGCAGCGCGCCGGTCGGGCTGTGCAGCAGCTCGCGCGGCTGGAACACCTCGGCCAGCAGCTGTGACAGCGGGCCGCCGGCATCTTCCGGATGGGTCTCGAGCGTGCGTGCCGCACGGTAGAGCGCATCGAACATGCGTTCGGCCCCGGGTGCATTGCCCAGCGGCAGCGGCGGCAGCCAGCGCAGCGCGGCCCACCACAGTGCGCCGGTCAGCGCCGCACCGCTGGACAGACTGGCCAACGCGATCAGCACGGGGCGCAGCGGGCCCTCGGTGATCGGGCCGGCCGCATGGGCCCACAGCCCGCTCAGGCCCAGGCCACCGAGCCAGGCGCCGGCGGCCAAGGTGAGGACCAGGGCCAGTTCACTGCGGTTGCGGGCCGAGCCGGCCAGCAGCGGAATCAGCGCGACGCACAGCCCGCACAGGACCTGCCAGGCCAGGCTCCAGCCCAGCGGCAGACCGGCGCCTCCACCGCTCGCGCCGCCCAGCAGCGTCGCGCGCAGGGCCTCGCTGCTCAGGCCCACGGCCTGCAGCAGGCCCAGTCCGGCATGGCTGATGGTGGCCAGCAGCGCCAGGCGCAGCAGCGGTGCGGCCAGCGGCGAGACGCCGGCCTGGCGGGCGCCCGCCATCAACGCCGCCGTGGCCAGCCAGCCCAGGCTGGTGAGGATCTGCACGGTCCACCAGACGCTGGCCGTCGCCTGCCAGGCCAGCAGCGCCAGACTGGCCGCGGCGGCGCCCCAGACCAGCACCAGGCGCTCACGCAGACGGGGGCTGCGTTGGGGGAAGTGCAGTGCCAGGTGCAGCACCAGCGCCAGCACCAGCAGCTCCGGCAGCCAGCGCACGGCCAGCGGCCAGCTGCCGGGCCAGGCGGTGCCGGGCAGGCCGGGCAGCCATTCGGCGGCGCTGGCGGCCAGGCTCAGGGCCTGGGCCGCGGCGATGGCGGAGAAGGCCCGGGCGGGACCGCGGGCCTGCCCGATCAGCAGGCTGCCCGCACTGGCCAGCATCAGCAGCGTCAGTCCGGCCATCACCCACGGCACGGCGCCCAGGCGGCCGAGACCACGGGGCTCGAAGGTGCGCTCGACCTGGCGACCGTCGCTCAGCAGCAGCGTCACCGGCCGGCCGTCGGCCGCGGCATCGGCCAGCCAGCGCTGGGTCTGCTGCAGGCGTTCACGGGCCTGGGGGTCGGGCGTCCAGCGCGGCGACCCTTGCCAGCGGGCCTCGGTCGCGTCGAGGCGGGCACCGTCGGCACGCGACAGGGACCGCACCGTGGCCGACCCGGACTCCAGATCGTCATGGGCCAGCGCCAGCTGGCCCTGGGCATCCACGCGCACCGGCAGCATCGGCAGGGCGGCCAGTGCCTGCAGCCACAGGCTCAGCAGGGCGGCCAGCAGCAGGGCGGCCAGCGCCAGGCGTCGGCCGCGGTGCTGCGGGCGCTGCTCCTCGGCCGGCGCACCGTCGTCGTCGCCGCCGATCAGGGCCTCGATCCAGGCCGGGGCGGACGGCAGTGGTGCCGCCGCTTGCGGGGGCAGGGTGTCCAGGGAAGGGGATGAAGTCATGCGCGCGACGGAAGCGCGGCCGGGCGTCGGCCGCCCGTGGCGCCGCGTCGGTTCAGACCAGGCCCTGCTTGGTCGCCAGCACCGCGGCTTCCGCGCGGCTGGAAACGTTGAGCTTCTTGTAGATGGACTTGATGTGGTCGTTGACCGTGAACCACTTGATGCCCATCAGGCTGGCGATCTCCTTGATCGTGAAGCCCTTGCTCAGGTAGGTCAGGACCTCGCTCTCGCGCGGGGTCAGTCGCTCGTGGTCGGGCACCTTCTCGATGGCCACCGGGGCCGTGCCGCCAGCGAGCTCGCCCGGCACCGTGAAGCCGGAGTCGCGACCCGGACCCCCATCGACGCGGCCCTGGCGGAAATGACCCAGCAGACGGCGTGCGATGGCGGGCGACAGCGGCGGCTGGCCGCGCACGATCTTCTGCAACTCCTCGACCAGCACCTCGAAGCGGTCTTCCTTCAGCAGGTAGCCGTCGGCGCCGCGCTGCAGGGCCGGGAACAGGTGGTCATCGTCCGAGTACAGCGTGGTGACGACCTTGGTCGCCGGGTACTGCGCCAGCTCCTCGAGCAGCTCCATGCCGTTGCCATCGGGCAACTCGAGATCGACGAGGATCAGCTTGAACGGGTCGACGCCGTGCAGGCCGCTCGCTCCGCCCGTCAGGCGGATCTGGTGGCGAGCGCTCTCGAGGTCACCGCATTCGGTGATCGAGATCTGGTCACTGAAGCTCTCCCGGACGACGCGGCACAGGAAGCTGCGTGCCACCGGGTTGTCTTCAAGAATGAGGACCTTGACGGCCATGTGTAGTCACCTCTCCTTGGAAGCGAATGCTAGCGTAGATGATGGGGGGAATCGTGTCCGCATCGTCCGGTGGCGCGGTGAAGGTCTGTGATCGTGGGGGTAGGGTCCGTGTGGCGGGCCGGCGGCCCGGGTGATCCGGGGGGGGGCAGCGGGCTGCCTACAATGCGCGGCATGCGCATCCTGATCGCCAATGACGACGGTTACCTCGCACCCGGTCTGGCGGCCCTGGCCGCGGCCGTCGCGGATCTCGGGCAGGTCCAGGTGATCGCGCCCGAGCAGAACGCCAGCGGCACCAGCAATGCGCTGACGCTCAACCGCCCGCTGCAGATCTTCGAGGCCGCCCCGGGGGGCGCGCAGACCGGTTTCCGCTTCGTCAACGGCACGCCGTCGGACACCGTCCACCTGGCGCTGACGGGCGTGCTCGACCAGCGGCCCGATCTGGTGCTCAGCGGCATCAACCAGGGCGCCAACATGGGCGATGACACGCTCTACAGCGGCACCGTGGCGGCCGCGATGGAGGGCTTCCTGTTCGGGGTGCCGGCGATCGCGTTCTCCCAGGTGGAAAAGGGCTGGCAGCACCTGGAGGCGGCGGCGCGCACCGCGCGGGCCCTGGTGCAGCAGTTGCTGTGCGACGGTCTGCCGGCCGAGCCCTTCCTGCTGAACGTGAACATCCCGAACCGTGCCGATGCCGACCAGCTGCCGCGCCGCGTCACCCGTCTGGGGCGCCGCCATGCCAGCTCGCCGGTGATCCGCCAGGTCAACCCGCGCGGTGAGACGATCTACTGGATCGGTCCGGCCGGTGATGCGCGCGACGCCGGCGACGGCACCGATTTCCATGCGACGTCCCAGGGTGCGGTCTCGATCACGCCGCTGCAGGTCGATCTGACCCACCATGCCGGTCTGGCCGGCTGGGCGGACCGTCTGGGCGGAGGCGCCGGGTGAGTCAGGCCGGGCGCCGGCCGCGGGCGCCGCAGGCCGGCGCCACGCCGTCGCGTGCCGAAGCGCCGCGGGCGGAGCCGGTGCGCGCGGATGCGCCACGTTTCCCGGCCAGCCTGCCCGCCGCGGGGGCGCCGGCGCGTGTGCCCGGCCCGCGCGACGGCACGCTGGTCCGGCCGCAGCAGCTGCTGCACCAGGCCGCCCGCGATGCGGTGCGGCGCCCGGTGCCCAGCGGGCTCGGGCTCGACTCACAGGCGGTGCGCGAGCGCATGGTGCGCCGTCTGCACGGCGATGGTGTCCGCCATCCGGGCGTGCTCGATGCCTTCTCCCGCGTGCCGCGGCACCTGTTCGTCGATTCCGCGCTCGCGATCCAGGCCTACGAGGACACCAGCCTGCCGATCGGCCTCGGCCAGACCATCTCCAAGCCCTCGGTCGTCGCCCGCATGCTGGAACTGGCGCTGGGCGCACCGGGGCGCGGCGCGAGTCTGGGGCGGGTGCTGGAGATCGGTACCGGCTGTGGATACCAGGCTGCGCTGCTCGCGTTGATCAGCCGGGAGCTGGTGTCGATCGAGCGTCTGGGGGCCTTGCACGCGAAGGCGCTGCGTCATCTGCAGCTCGCGGGCGTCGAGGGCGTGCATCTGCTGCATGGCGATGGTTGCCTGGGGCACGCGCCGCGGGCGCCCTATGACACCATCATCGCCGCGGCCGGAGGCGACAGTCTGCCCGAGGCCTGGTTGCAGCAACTCGCCCCGGGCGGGCGTCTGGTGGCGCCGATGCGCGCGCCGGGTTGCCAGGCGCAGGTGCTGGTCGTCGTCGACCGCACGGCCGAGGGTTTGCGCCGCAGCGAACATGAGGGCGTGCTGTTCGTGCCATTGAAGACAGGAGCCGCATGAGGCCAGAGGTGTGTGGGTTCCGCCGTGATGTTCGGGCGGACCGGGGGGCGTCGCGGGTGCCGTTCCTGACGGGATGTCTGCTGTTGGCGGGTGTGTCCTTGGTCGGATGCGCCAGCCCGGGTGCGGGTCAGGGGGCGCATGCCCCGGTCGAGGAGCGGGTGGCCGCTGCGCGCAAGGCGCCGCCGCGTCCGGCGCGGCCGACGCCGCCGCCGGTCCGGCCCGTCGATCCGGCCGTGGATGGTGCGGTGCCGGGTTCGGCGACGGGGGCGGCCCCCGCTGCTGCCGGCGAGGCGCGGCCCCCGCGCGGCATCGAGAACCTGGGCCAGCCCGGCCACCACCAGGTGCAGTCCGGTGAGACGCTGATCCGCATCGCCCAGCTCTACGGCCAGAACTGGCGCAACCTCGTGCGCTGGAACCAGATCGACAACCCCGACCGCATCGAGGTCGGTGACGTGCTGCGCGTGGTTCCGCCGGGCGGTGAAGTGCTGGTGCCGGGCGCACGGGTGGCGGCCAGCCGGCCCGTCACGGGCGCGGGTGCGGCTGGTGGTGCCGGTGGGCCCGCCGCGACCCCGGCCCGGGTGCCGAGTACGCCAGGTGTGTCGGGTGCGCCGGCTGTCGCGGGCGCCGCCGCTCCGGCAACGGGCGACGGCCCGGCGCCGGGCGTCGGTCGGCCGGCTTCTTCCGCTGCGTCAGGTGCCGCCGCGTCGGCGGGGCCGCTCACATCCGCGGCCGCCGCATCGGCGCCGGCGGCCCCGTCCGCTCATCCGGGTGGCGCGGCCGCGGCCAGCGCGCCGGTCCAGCCGTCGCGGGCCGAGCCCCCGGCCTCGGCCCCGGCCGAGTCGGATCTCGCCTGGTCCTGGCCGGTGGCCGGCCGGCCCTCGACCCGGTTCGAGGAGGGCCGCTCGCGCGGCATCCAGATCCCGGGCGATGCCGGCGATGCGGTGCTGGCGGCCGCCGACGGCCGGGTCATCTACGCCGGTGATGCGCTGCGCGGCTACGGCAACCTGGTCATCATCAAGCACAACGCGCGCTTCATCAGCGCCTACGGCCACAACCGCAAGCTGCTGGTCACGCAGGACATGGTGGTGCGTCGCGGCCAGAAGATCGCCGAGATGGGCTCGGTCGACGCCGATGCCGTGGTGCTGCATTTCGAGGTGCGCCGCGACGGCAAGCCGGTCGATCCGCTGGGTGTGCTGCCGGCGCGCTGAAGGCTCGGGCCGGACGTCGGCCGCGGCGCCCGGATAATCCGCGGCATGACGACAGAACAGGATTGGCTGACGGTCGACTCGCTCGACCTCGAAGCCCAGGGCGTGGCGCGCAACGCCGAAGGCAAGGTGGTGTTCATCGAGGGCGCGCTGCCCGGTGAACGGGTGCGGGTGCAGGTCGGGCGGCGCAAGAACGCCTGGGAGCAGGGCACGCTGACCGAGATCGGTCGCGAGAGTCCGCTGCGCGTGACCCCGGGCTGTGCGCATTTCGGTCTGCATGCCGGGGCTTGCGGGGGCTGCAAGATGCAGCACCTGGAGGCTTCGGCCCAGGTCGCGATCAAGCAGCGCGTGCTGGAGGACAACCTGCGGCATCTGGCCGGTGATCTGCGCCCTGAGCGGCTGCTGCGCCCGATCGAGGGGCCGACCTGGGGTTACCGCTACCGTGCGCGGTTGTCGGTGCGCTACGTCGCCAAGAAGGGCGTGGTGCTGGTCGGCTTCCATGAGCGCAAGAGCCGTTACGTGGCCGACATGCAGGCCTGTCCGGTGCTCCCGCCGCAGGTCAGTGCGCTGCTGCTGCCGCTGCGGGCGCTGATCGGCGGCATGGACCAGCGCGACCGCCTGCCGCAGATCGAGCTGGCCATCGGCGAGACCGACGGCCAGCGCGTGACCGCCCTGGTGCTGCGTCATCTGGAGCCACTGACCGAGGCCGATCAGGCGCGCCTGCGGGCCTTCGCCGTCGAGCACGGCGTGCAGTGGTGGCTGCAGCCCAAGGGGCCGGACACGGTGCATCTGCTGGATGCCGGCGGGCCCGAGCTGGCCTACGGCCTGCCGGAATTCGGCATCGTGATGCCGTTCAAGCCGACCGACTTCACCCAGGTCAACCACCACATCAACAACGTGCTGGTCGGCCGGGCGGTGCGCCTGCTCGATCCGCAGCCCGACGAGCGGGTCATCGACTGGTTCTGTGGTCTGGGCAACTTCACGCTGCCGCTGGCCACCCGCTGCCGCGAGGTGCTGGGCATCGAGGGCAGCGAGACGCTGGTCGAGCGCTCGCGCCAGAACGCGGCCCGCAACGGGCTGTCGGACAAGGCGAGCTTCGCCGCGCGCAACCTGTTCGAGCTGGGGCCGGACGATGTGGTGGCCTATGGCCAGGCCACACGCTGGCTGATCGATCCGCCGCGGGAAGGCGCCTTCGCGCTCGCCAAGGCCTTGGCTGATCTCCATGCGGCCCCGCGCGAAGGCTGGACGCCGCCGCAGCGCATCGTCTACGTCAGCTGCAACCCGGCGACGCTGGCGCGCGATGCCGGGCTGCTGGTGCATCAGGCCGGCTACCGCTGCGTGTCGGCGGGCGCGGTCAACATGTTCCCGCACACGGCCCACGTCGAGAGCATGGCGGTGTTCGAGCGCGCCTGAGGGCGCCGCGATGGCCGCTGGCATGGGCAGCGGCGCCTGGTCGGCCCTGGCCTTGCCCACGGTCTGTGCAGCGCTGCAGGCGCGGACCGGTTCACACTGCGGGTTTTCCAGGCTGACGCGGCCCTGACGACAGGAGGGGCCGCGTCGCCGGCCGGCCGCTCCCGTCGCGCGCCGGCACCCTCCGACCCGTGCACCTGCGAACCTTCATGAAGACCCGTCCCCTGCTGACCCTCGACGACATCAAGACCATCGCCGCCGCTGCCGAGCGCGAGGCGCTGGCCAACGGCTGGGCCGTGACCATCGCCATCTGTGACGACGGTGGCCATCTGCTGTGGCTGCAGCGCCTGGATGGCGCGGCGCCGGTCTCGGCCCACATCGCGCCGGCCAAGGCCCACACCGCGGCCCTCGGCCGCCGTGAGAGCCGGCTCTACGAGGAGATGATCAACCAGGGCCGCGTGTCCTTCCTCAGCGTGCCCACGCTGCAGGCCACGCTCGAGGGCGGCGTGCCGATCGTCGTCGACGGCCACTGCATCGGTGCCGTCGGCGTCAGTGGCGTGAAGTCCTCCGAGGATGCCCAGATCGCCCGCGCCGGTATCGTCGCACTGACCGCCGCCTGACCGGGTCGCGGAAGGCCGGGTGGGGCGCTGCGTTATACTTCGACGGTTTACCCGCCAACACCGCAACCTGGCGTGGGTTCCGATCGTCCGGTCTGATCCGGCACCAGCCGGTGCCGTCGTGCAGGGGCGAATCGGGATCACGTCGGCCCTGCGCCGCCTTCCCTCGTGTTCCGTCGTGGAGGGCGATGCAGCCGTCGCGCTCGACACCGTCGATGCCGTGACACCCTTCCAGCGCCCTGCTCTGCAGGGCGTTTGCACACCGTGCCGGCCTTCAGGCCCACGTGCGTCGACCGGAAGGCGAGGCCCTGGCGCCCAGGCTTGCGCGCGACTTCCGGAGCTTACCTTTGCTGCCAGTTCTGCCCCCCGCCATCCTCGCACTCGCAGACGGCTCGGTCTTCCAGGGCACCTCGATCGGTGCGGCCGGTCAGACCGTCGGTGAGGTGGTGTTCAACACCGCCCTGACCGGCTATCAGGAAATCCTGACCGACCCGAGCTACAGCCGCCAGATCGTCACCCTGACGTATCCGCACATCGGCAGCTACGGCGTCAGTGACGAGGATGTCGAGGCCGGACGCGTCTACGCCGCCGGCCTGATCGTCAAGGACGTGCCGGCCCGCCTGTCGAACTTCCGCTCGAGCGCCTCGCTGCCCGACTATCTGGCGCGCGAGGGCACGGTGGCCATCGCCGGCCTCGACACCCGTCGCCTGACCCGTCTGCTGCGCACGACCGGTGCGCAGAACGGCTGCATCACCACCTTCGCCGCCGGCCACGTCGTGACCGACGCCGACATCGCCGCGGCCATCGCCCAGGCCCAGGCCGCGCCGAGCATGGCCGGCCAGGATCTGGCGCAGGTCGTCACCACCGCCGAGCCGCACGTCTGGACCGAGACCGAGTGGCAGCTGGGCACGGGCCTGGGCACGCTGGCCGAGTCCGACGTGAAGTACCACGTCGTCGCCTATGACTTCGGCGTCAAGCGCAACATCCTGCGCATGCTGGCCAGCCGCGGCTGCAAGGTCACCGTCGTGCCGGCCAAGACCCCGGCCGCCGAGGTGCTCAAGCACCAGCCCGACGGCATCTTCCTGTCCAACGGCCCGGGCGACCCGCAGCCCTGCGACTACGCGATCGCCGCCGCCGCCGAGCTGATCGAGACCGGCATCCCGACCTTCGGCATCTGCCTGGGTCACCAGATCATGGCGCTGGCCTCCGGCGCCAAGACCTTCAAGATGAAGTTCGGCCACCACGGCGCGAACCATCCGGTCAAGGATCTGGACAACGGTCGCGTGTCGATCACCAGCCAGAACCATGGCTTCGCGGTCGATGCCGCGACGCTGCCGGCCCAGCTGCGGGCCACGCACGTCAGCCTGTTCGACGGCACGCTGCAGGGCCTGGCCCGCACCGACAAGCCGGCCTTCTGCTTCCAGGGCCACCCGGAAGCCTCGCCCGGCCCGCACGACATCGCCTACCTGTTCGACCGCTTCACGGCGCTGATGGCCCAACACGTGGCCGCTCGCAAGAACGCCTGAGAACGGAAGCGGAGAAGAAGAATGCCCAAGCGTACTGATCTGAAGAGCATCCTCATCATCGGCGCCGGCCCGATCATCATCGGCCAGGCCTGCGAGTTCGACTATTCCGGCGCCCAGGCCTGCAAGGCGCTGCGCCAGGAGGGCTACAAGGTCATCCTGGTCAACTCGAACCCGGCGACGATCATGACGGACCCGGACACGGCCGACGTCACCTACATCGAGCCCATCACCTGGCAGGTGGTCGAGAAGATCATCGCCAAGGAGCGCCCGGACGCGGTGCTGCCCACCATGGGCGGCCAGACCGCGCTGAACTGCGCGCTCGACCTGCACAAGCACGGCGTGCTGGCCAAGTACGGCGTCGAGATGATCGGTGCCAACGAGCACGCGATCGAGAAGGCCGAAGACCGCCTGAAGTTCAAGGACGCGATGACCAAGATCGGTCTCGGGTCGGCCAAGTCGGGCATCGCGCACACGCTGGAAGAAGCCTGGGCCGTGCAGAAGGCCATCCAGGCCGAGATCGGCGGCACCGGTTTCCCGATGGTCATCCGCCCCAGCTTCACGCTGGGCGGCACCGGGGGCGGCATCGCCTACAACCCGGAGGAGTTCGAGGAGATCTGCAAGCGCGGCATCGATCTGAGCCCCACCAACGAGCTGCTGATCGAGGAGTCGCTCATTGGTTGGAAGGAGTACGAGATGGAAGTGGTCCGCGACAAGGCGGACAACTGCATCATCGTCTGCTCGATCGAGAACCTGGACCCGATGGGCATCCACACCGGTGACTCGATCACCGTGGCGCCGTCGCAGACCTTGACCGACAAGGAATACCAGCTGCTGCGCAACGCCTCGATCGCCATCCTGCGCGAGATCGGCGTGGACACCGGCGGCTCGAACGTGCAGTTCTCGATCAACCCGGCCGACGGCCGCATGGTCGTCATCGAGATGAATCCGCGTGTGTCGCGGTCGTCGGCCCTGGCCTCCAAGGCCACCGGCTTCCCGATCGCCAAGATCGCCGCCAAGCTGGCGGTGGGCTACACGCTGGACGAGCTGAAGAACGACATCACCGGCGGCGCGACGCCGGCGTCCTTCGAACCCTCGATCGACTACGTGGTCACCAAGATCCCGCGTTTCGCCTTCGAGAAGTTCCCGGCCGCTGATCCGCACCTGACCACGCAGATGAAGTCGGTGGGTGAGGTGATGGCCATGGGTCGCACCTTCCAGGAGTCGTTCCAGAAGGCGCTGCGCGGCCTGGAGACCGGCATCGACGGCCTGACCGAGCGGTCGACCGACCGCGACGAGATCGTCGAGGAGATCGGCGAGCCCGGCCCCGAGCGCATCCTGTTCGTCGGCGATGCCTTCCGCATCGGCATGACGCTCGACGAGATCCACGAGGAGACCGCGATCGACCCGTGGTTCCTCGCGCAGATCGAGGACATCATCCGCACCGAAGGCCAGCTCAAGGGCCGCACGGTCGAGAGCCTGAATGCCGCCGAATGGCGCTACCTGAAGCAGAAGGGCTTCAGCGACAAGCGTCTGGGCAAGCTGCTGGGCAGCAACCAGCACGATGTGCGCCGCGCGCGTCGGGCCGCGGGTGTGCGTCCGGTCTACAAGCGGGTGGACACCTGCGCGGCCGAGTTCGCCACGCAGACCGCCTACCTGTACAGCTGCTACGAGACCGTGGACGGCGAGTGCGAGGCCGAGCCGACCGACAAGAAGAAGATCATGGTGCTGGGCGGTGGCCCGAACCGCATCGGCCAGGGCATCGAGTTCGACTACTGCTGCGTCCACGCCGCCCTCGCCATGCGCGAGGACGGCTACGAGACCATCATGGTCAACTGCAACCCCGAGACCGTGTCGACCGACTACGACACCTCGGACCGCCTGTACTTCGAGCCGGTGACGCTGGAAGACGTGCTGGAGATCGTCGACAAGGAAAAGCCGGTCGGCGTGATCGTGCAGTACGGCGGCCAGACACCGCTGAAGCTGGCGCTGGACCTGGAAGCCAACGGCGTGCCCATCATCGGCACCACGCCGGATTCCATCGACATCGCCGAGGACCGCGAGCGCTTCCAGCAGCTGCTGCACACGCTCGCCCTGAAGCAGCCGCCCAACCGCACCGCCCGCACCGAAGAGCAGGCCATGGTGCTGGCCAACGAGATCGGCTACCCGCTGGTGGTGCGCCCGAGCTACGTGCTGGGCGGCCGCGCGATGGAGATCGTGCACGGCGACAAGGACCTCGAGCGCTACATGCGCGAGGCCGTGCGCGTGTCCGACAAGTCGCCGGTGCTGCTGGACCGCTTCCTGGACGACGCCGTCGAGGTCGACGTCGACTGCATCAGCGATGGCGTCGACGTGATGATCGGCGGCATCATGGAGCACATCGAACAGGCGGGCGTCCACTCGGGCGACTCGGCCTGCTCGCTGCCGCCCTACACGCTGAGCGCCGTGCTGCAGGACGAGCTGCGCCGCCAGACCGCGCTGATGGCCAAGGCCCTCAAGGTGGTCGGCCTGATGAACGTGCAGTTCGCGGTGCAGGGTGACGTGACCGGCGGGCCCGAGGCCTGGACGGTCTACGTGCTGGAGGTCAATCCGCGTGCCTCGCGCACGGTGCCCTACGTCAGCAAGGCCACCGGCCAGCAACTGGCCAAGATCGCCGCCCGCTGCATGGCGGGCCAGAAGCTGGTCGACCAGAAGAGCCGCGATGGCAAGGCCCCGCGCGAGGTCGTGCCGCCGTACTTCTCGGTCAAGGAAGCCGTCTTCCCGTTCAACAAGTTCCCGGGCGTGGACCCCATCCTCGGCCCGGAGATGCGCTCGACCGGTGAAGTGATGGGCGCCGGCGCCACCTTCGGCGAGGCCATGCTCAAGAGCCAGCTGGGTGCGGGTTCGCGCCTGCCGGCCGCCGGCACCGTGGTCATCAGCGTGAAGAACGGCGACAAGGCCCGTGCCGTGGCCGTGGCGCAGGATCTGCACGCCCTCGGCTTCCAGGTCGTCGCCACCAAGGGCACGGCCGTGGCCATCGCGGCGGCCGGCGTGCCGGTCAAGACCGTCAACAAGGTCAAGGACGGCCGCCCGCACATCGCCGACATGGTCAAGGGCGGCGAGATCCAGCTGGTGTTCACGACCGTCGACGAGACCCGCACCGCGATCGCTGACAGCCGCTACATCCGCACGGCCGCGCTCGCCAACCGCGTCACCTACTACACGACGATGGCGGGCTGTGAAGCGGCGACCGAGGCGCTCAAGCACCAGGCCGGTCTGACGGTGCGCAGCCTGCAGGAACTGCACGGCGAACTGGCTTAAACTCCGCGCCCGATCCGCGTTCCGCCGCCTTTGCCTCCGGGTTCCGCCCGGGGGTCAAGCGCGGCGGAACTGTTTTTCGGCGGTCCGTGCGCGTGATCTGCGCCATGCGGGCCGCCCTGCAACCGAACCCTAACGACAGGAGGCCGTGACATGGCCACCATTCCGCTGACCAAGCGTGGCGCCGAGGCGCTGAAGGCCGAACTGCACCGTCTGAAGACGGTCGAGCGCCATGCCGTGATCCAGGCCATCGCCGAAGCCCGTGCCCAGGGTGACCTGTCCGAGAACGCCGAGTACGAGGCCGCCAAGGACAAGCAGGGCTTCATCGAGGGGCGGATCCTCGAGGTCGAAGGCAAGCTGGCGGCCGCGCAGATCATCGATCCGTCCACGCTGGACGCCGGCGGCCGTGTGGTGTTCGGCGCGACGGTCGATCTCGAGGAAGAGGCCAGCGGCCAGCAGGTCACCTACCAGATCGTCGGGGATGACGAGGCGGACCTGAAGCAGGGGCGCATCTCCATCAGCAGCCCGATCGCCCGCGCCATGATCGGCAAGGAGGCCGGTGACGTGGCGGATGTCCAGGCGCCCGGCGGCGTCAAGCGCTGGGAAATCGTCGAGGTCCGCTACATCTGAGCGCCTGCCGGGCCCGCGGTCGTCGGCACGGGCCGTTGGGGTCCGTGTGGACGCGGGGCTCGGCCTTCCCTCGGTCTTCCATCCGCCCAGGAGATCTCCGTCGATGAACGAAGTCCACCGACCGGTGATGCCGCCGTCACGATGGGCCCGGGTCGTGCGGTTGGCGCCCGCTGTCTGGGCCGGGGTGCTGTTGTGCGTGGCCCTGATCGCGACGCCCGCGCCCTTCGCCACCTTGCCGCGGGCCCAGGCCGGCGCGGTGGTCGCCCACATCTTCGTGCGCGAAGCGTGGGGCGGCCTGATGCTGGCGCTGATGTTGCTGGCCTGGGCGCGCCGTCGGGCCCGTGATGCGGCCGAGGCGGGCACGGGCTCCCAGTTCAGCGGCGAGATGGTGCTGCTGCTGGGAACGGTCTTTCTGACCGTGCTCGGCTATTTCGCCTTGCAGCCGATGCTGCCGGCAGCCCGCGCAGGGCAGGGCCCTTTCAGCTTCGGGCAGCTGCATGCCTTCAGCAGTCTGTGCTTCGCGCTCAAGACCCTGCTGTGGCTGGTGCTGGCCTGGCGTGTGGCGGACCGGGGCTGAACCGTCCGGTCGCGCTCACCTGCAGGCCCTGTTCACCTGGGGCCGGGCACGGGCCCGGCCGCGGTGAGCGCCAGGCCAGATTCAGTCCTGGACCTTCTTCTTGACGCTGGTCGGCTTCGGTCGCGAGCGCTTGACCAGACCGCCCTTGGTCACCCGCTCGTTGCCGAGCACCTTGACGGTCTTGATCGTCGGCCGGCCGGTGCCGTTCTTGCTGTATTTGAGGATCTTGACCACGCGTGGCGCGGCGCTGCGGTCCTCGCCGGGCTCCTTGAGCTTCTCGGGGATCGGCCGCCAGAGCACCAGCAGCTTGCCGATGTGCTGGACCGGCGCTGCGTCGAGCTGCTCGGCCAGGGTCGCCAGCAGCGCTTCGCGCGCCGTGCGGTCGTCCGAGAACACCCGCAGCTTGATCAGGCCATGGGCCTTGAGCGCGGCATCGGTTTCCTTGAGCACCGCAGGGGTCAGTCCCTCGGCGCCGATCATCACCACCGGATCGAGGTGATGGGCTTCTCCCCGCTTGTCCTTGCGTTGGGCGGGTGTCAATTGAATCGCTGGCATCGCCGTATTATCCCCTGTTGAACCGGACACACCCATGAAGACCCAGACCAAGAGCAAGAAGGTCAACAAGGCCTGGCTGAACGACCACGTCCACGACCCCTACGTGCGTCTCGCGCAGAAGGAAGGCTACCGCGCCCGAGCGGCCTACAAGCTCAAGGAAATCGACGAGACGCTGGGGCTGGTGCGCCCGGGTCAGGTCGTCGTCGATCTCGGCAGCTGTCCTGGTGCCTGGAGCCAGTATCTGCGCCGTCGCTTCGCCCCGAAGCAGGCGGGCGTGGGGGGCGCTGCGGTCGGTGAGCTGCAAGGCACCATCATCGCGCTGGACCTGCTGCCGATGGAAGCCATCGAAGGCGTGCAGTTCATCCAGGGCGACATGCGCGAGGATGGCGTCCTGGCCGAGCTGGAGGCCGCGGTCGGCGGTCGGCCGCTGGACCTGGTGGTCTCGGACATGGCGCCCAACCTGTCCGGGGTGGAGGTGACCGATGCCGCCCGCATCGCGCATCTGATCGAACTGGCGTTGGACTTCGCCCAGCAGCACCTGAAGGCCGATGGTGCGCTGGTGGCCAAGGTCTTCCACGGCAGCGGCTACAGCCAGCTGGTCGAGGCCTTCAAGCGGCAGTTCCGTGTGGTCAAGGCGATCAAGCCCAAGGCCTCGCGTGACCGTTCGTCCGAGACCTTTCTGGTCGGCATCGGCCTGCGTCAGTCGCCGTCGCGCTGAGCTGCGGCCTCCTGGCGCGCCCACGGACGGAACCCGCGGCCTTGCGCTGCATCGAAAGGGCCGATGAAACCCCTCTCATGGACGCATGTCCCCTCAGGAGTCACGGCACTTGACTCGACTAGAATCGCCACCATCTACCGTGGAACCCGATGGGTACGGGCGGCTACCTGCCGCCGCCATGCGGGTCGGGACTGGCTAAAGGAGCCGCGGTGAACAATCAATGGTTCTCGAAGGTCGCTGTCTGGCTCGTGATCGCACTCGTGCTGTTCACGGTGTTCAAGCAGTTCGACCGCGGAGTGACCTCGGGCTCTCAGATCGGCTATTCCGACTTTCTCGAGGAGGTGCGTGCCAAGCGCATCAAGCAGGTCACGCTGCAGGAAGGCAATGGCGGCACCGAGATCATCGCGCTGACCAACGATGACAAGCGCATCCGGTCGACCGCGACCTATCTGGACCGCGGTCTGGTCGGCGATCTGATCAACAGCGGCGTCAAGTTCGACGTCCGTGGCCGCGAAGAGCCTTCGCTGCTGGTCAGTCTGCTGGTCAGCTGGGGCCCGATGCTGCTGTTGATCGGCGTCTGGGTGTACTTCATGCGCCAGATGCAGGGCGGCGGCAAGGGCGGGGCGTTCAGCTTCGGCAAGAGCAAGGCCCGCATGCTGGACGAGGCCAACAACTCGACCACCTTCGCCGACGTCGCGGGTTGCGACGAGGCCAAGGAAGAGGTCAAGGAACTGGTCGACTTCCTGAAGGACCCGCAGAAGTTCCAGAAGCTGGGCGGTCGCATCCCGCGCGGCGTGCTGCTGGTCGGCCCTCCGGGTACCGGCAAGACGCTGCTGGCCAAGGCCATCGCCGGTGAAGCCAAGGTGCCGTTCTTCAGCATCTCGGGCTCCGATTTCGTCGAGATGTTCGTCGGCGTGGGCGCGGCCCGCGTGCGCGACATGTTCGAGCAGGCCAAGAAGAGCGCCCCCTGCATCATCTTCGTCGATGAAATCGATGCGGTCGGTCGTCATCGGGGCGCAGGCCTGGGCGGCGGCAACGACGAGCGCGAGCAGACCCTCAACCAGATGCTGGTCGAGATGGACGGCTTCGAGACCAATCTCGGCGTGATCGTGATGGCGGCCACCAACCGGCCCGACATCCTCGACCCGGCGCTGCTGCGTCCCGGCCGCTTCGACCGTCAGGTCTACGTCACGCTGCCGGACGTGCGTGGCCGCGAGCAGATCCTGAACGTGCACATGCGCAAGGTGCCGGTCGGCCAGGACATCAAGGCCGACATCCTGGCCCGCGGCACGCCGGGCTTCTCGGGTGCCGACCTGGCCAACCTCGTCAACGAGGCCGCGCTGTTCGCTGCCCGCCGCAACGGCCGGGTCGTCGAGATGGTCGACTTCGAGCGCGCCAAGGACAAGATCATGATGGGCCCCGAGCGGAAGTCCATGATCATGCCCGAGGAGGAGCGCAAGAACACCGCCTATCACGAAGCGGGTCACGCCCTGGTGGCGCGCATGCTGCCCAAGACCGATCCGGTGCACAAGGTCACCATCATCCCGCGTGGCCGTGCGCTGGGGGTGACGATGCAGCTGCCTGAAGGCGACCGCTACAGCATGGACAAGGGCCGCATGCTCTCGACCATCTCGGTGCTCTTCGGTGGCCGCATCGCCGAGGAGGTCTTCATGGACCAGATGACCACCGGTGCCAGCAACGACTTCGAGCGTGCGACCCAGATCGCCCGCGACATGGTCACCCGTTACGGCATGACCGACGAGCTCGGCCCGATGGTCTATGCGGAGAACGAGGGCGAAGTCTTCCTCGGCCGCTCGGTCACCAAGACGACCAACATGTCGGAAGAGACGATGCGCAAGGTCGACCAGGTTGTCCGCCGCATCATCGACGAGCAGTACGGCGTGGCCCGCAAGCTGATCGAGGACAACCAGGACAAGATGCACGCGATGGCCAAGGCGCTGCTGGACTGGGAGACCATCGACGGCGAGCAGATCGAGGACATCATGTCCGGCAAGCCGCCGCGTCCGCCCAAGGACTGGACGCCGGGTGTCGCCGCCCGCAGCAGCAGCAGCGGTGACGGCAGCAGTGGCGCCGTCGGCGATGGGGCGCCGGCCACGGCGGCCTGACGCAGAGGGTCGGAGGCGGGCGCTCTGAAGCCCGCCGTTCGACGTCACGGCCGCTTCTGCCGGGCCGTACACGACCTGTCGGCGCCACGTTTCTTCCCGGAACGTGGCGCCGTCGTCTTTTCCGGGCCCTGGCCTGTTCCTCCCATCCTGCGCCATGAGTCTCTGCTGGCAGACCCGTCGTTTCTTCCTCGATCTCTCCGCCCGGCCCCTGGTCATGGGCATCGTCAACGTGACGCCGGATTCGTTCTCGGATGGCGGTCGCCATGACGAGGCGGACGCCGCCCTGCGGCACTGTGAACAGCTGCTGCGTGATGGCGCCGACATCCTGGACATCGGCGGCGAATCCACCCGACCGGGCGCCCGCATTCCCGATGCCGACGAGGAACTGCGGCGGGTACTGCCGGTCGTGCGGGGGGCGGTGACGCTGGGTGTTCCGGTGTCGGTCGATACCAGCAGTCCGGCCGTCATGCGGGCGGTGCTGGACGCCGGTGCCGACATCATCAATGACGTGCGCGCGCTGCAGCGCGAGGGTGCGGTCGAGGCCGTCGCGGCCCACGCGCAGGCCGGCGTCTGCCTGATGCACATGCGCGGCGAGCCGGCCACGATGCAGCAGTTCACCGACTACGACGATGTGGTTCACGCGGTCCGGGACTTTCTGCGCGAACGCGTCGCCTTGCTGCAGGCCGGTGGCGTGTCAAAGGACCGCATCGTGTTGGACCCCGGCATCGGTTTCGCGAAGACGCCGGAACACAATTGGGTCCTGATGCAGCGCCAGCGCGAGTTGCTGGTCGATGGCGTGCCGCTGCTGGCGGGCTGGAGCCGCAAGTCCAGCCTCGGGCTGCTGACCGGGCGATCTGTCGGTGAGCGCCTGGTGCCCAGCGTGGCGGCCGCACTGGCGGCGGTGCAGCACGGCGCGCGCATCGTGCGCGTGCACGATGTGCGCGAGACGGTCGATGCGTTCAAGGTCTGGGCCGCGTCCGGTCTGGCCGCAGTCCGCTGAGACCCGTCAGAAGAGGTGAACGAGAGGGGCCGACCACGCGTGCGTGGCTGGACATGGATGGACGGACGCGGGCCGGTGGTCGAGAAGACCCGGGCCCGTGGACCGGGGAAGGCCGGCCAGGACCGGCGGCAGTGGAACACACGACGATGGCACGACGCTATTTCGGCACCGATGGGGTGCGCGGCACGGTGGGGCAGTCCCCGATCACGCCTGATTTCATGATGCGGCTGGGTCATGCGGTCGGCCGGGTCCTTCGGCGCGAGTCGCCCCAGGCTCGCCGTACGGTGCTGATCGGCAAGGACACGCGCATCTCCGGCTACATGATCGAGTCGGCGCTGGAGGCGGGTTTCGCGTCGGCGGGCGTCGACACGCTGCTGACCGGTCCATTGCCCACACCCGGCGTCGCCTATCTGACGCGCGCCCTGCGGCTGGACCTGGGTCTGGTGATCAGCGCCTCGCACAACCCGTTTGCGGACAATGGCGTCAAGTTCTTCTCCGCGCGGGGCGAGAAGCTGCCCGATGACTGGGAAGTGGCGGTCGAGCAGGCGCTGGAGGATGCCCCCCAGTGGGTCGATGCCGCCGGGCTCGGCAAGGCGCGGCGCCTGAACGACGCCTCGGGCCGCTACCTCGAGTTCTGCAAGAGCACGGTCGACAAGGACATGTCGCTGCGCGGGCTGAAGCTGGTGATCGATGCGGCACACGGCGCGGCGTACCACATCGCGCCGGACGTCTTCCACGAGCTGGGCGCTGACGTCAGCACCATCGGTTGTCATCCGGACGGCCTGAACATCAACGCCGGCGTCGGCGCCACCGCGCCGCAGGCGCTGGTCGACGCCGTCAAGGCTCAGGGTGCCGACTACGGTGTGGCCCTCGACGGCGATGCCGATCGCCTGCAGCTGGTCGATCGCGAAGGTCGGCTCTACAACGGCGATGAGCTGCTCTACGTGATGGTGCGGGATCGCCTCGCCCAGGGTCAGGCCGTCCCCGGCGCCGTGGGCACCTTGATGACCAACGAGGCGGTCGTGGCGGCGCTGCGCGCGCGCGATGTCGAGCTGGTGCGGGCCAAGGTCGGCGACCGCTACGTGCTGGAGGAGCTGCAGGCCCGTGGCTGGCTGCTCGGTGGCGAGGGCTCCGGCCATCTGCTGGCGCTGGACAAGCACACGACCGGCGACGGCATCGTCAGCGCGCTGCAGGTGCTGCAGGCCGTGCAGCGGGCCGGCACCAGTCTGGCCGGACTGCTCGCGGACGTGCGTCTGTTTCCGCAGACGCTGCTGGCCGTCCGCCTGCCCAGCCTCGCGGGCTGGCAGGACAACCCTCACCTGGCCGAGGCCACCGCGGTCGCCCGCGAGCGCCTGGGCTCCCTGGGGCGTGTCCTGATCCGCGCGTCGGGCACCGAGCCGGTGCTGCGCGTGATGGTCGAGGCCGAGGATGGCGAGCTGGGCCGCACGCTGGCCCAGCAACTGGCCGAGGCCGCCCGCCGCTGACCCGCATCACCGCGTCCACCCGGGCCGCCCCTGCCGTTGATGACGGCGCGGGCGGCTTTTTTGTCAATATGACACCGCGACGATTGTGTGACAGCCCCGTCACGGCCTTGTCACACAGGCTGCCTACAGTCCGCAGCGGACGACGGGGTGCGCAGTTGCACCCTGCGTTCTCTTCCTGAACAGCACTTCAAGGTGAATCTCATGCAGATGGTGTGGCGCGCAGCGGCAGTGGCGGCAGCTCTGATCTCGACGACGGCCTGGGCCCAGGATGTCACCGGTGCCGGCGCGACGTTCCCGGCGCCCCTGTATGCCAAGTGGGCCGATGCCTACAACAAGGCCACGGGTGCCCGCATCAACTACCAGTCGGTCGGCTCGGGCGCCGGCATCCGCCAGATCAAGGCCAAGACGGTGGACTTCGGTGCGTCGGACATGCCGCTCAAGGACGACGAACTGGCCAAGGACGGCCTGCTGCAGTTCCCGGCCGCCATCGGCGGCGTGGTGCCGGTGGTCAACATCAAGGGCATCCAGCCCGGCCAGATCAAGCTGACCGGTCAGGTTCTGGGCGACATCTACCTCGGCAAGATCGTCAAGTGGAACGATCCGGCGCTGACCGCGCTGAACCCCGGCGTGCCGCTGCCTGATGCCGACATCCAGGTCGTGCGCCGTGCCGACGGCTCGGGCACCACCTTCATCTTCACCAACTACCTGTCGAAGGTGAATGCCGAGTGGAAGGCCAAGGTCGGTGAGAACACCGCCGTGAACTGGCCGATCGGCGCGGGTGGCAAGGGCAACGAGGGCGTCGCCGCCTTCGTGCAGCGCCTGCCCAACGCCATCGGCTATGTCGAGTACGCCTACGTCAAGCAGAACAAGATGACGTACGTGCAGATGCGCAACAAGGATGGCGTCTACGTTCATCCGAGCGACAGCGCCTTCAAGGCCGCGGCCGCCGGTGCGGACTGGAACAAGTCCTTCTACCAGGTCACGACCGAGCAGCCGGGCAAGGACGCCTGGCCGATGACCAACCCGACCTACATCCTGATGTACAAGGTGCAGGACAAGCCGGCGAGCGCCAGCAACGCGCTGAAGTTCTTCGACTGGGCCTACGCCAGCGGCGACAAGATGGCCGACGATCTGGATTACGTGCCGCTGCCTGATGGCGTCAAGGCCCTGGTGCGCAAGCAGTGGGCCGAGCAGATCAAGGACGCCGCCGGCAAGCCGGTCCCGTTCAAGTGATCTGCTGACCACCTGACCGTCGAACCTGCCGGCGTCCGAGGACGCCGGCTCTGGGGGACCCCCTGATGTCTCAGCTCTCGTCATCTCCGCGTCGTCGGGTCGCCCCCTGGGCGGACTCGGTGTTCGCCTTCCTGACCCACGGTTCCGCCTGGCTGACGCTCAGCCTGCTGGTGGGCATCGTCGCTTCTCTGCTGGTCGGTGCGATGCCGGCCATCCGCGAGTTCGGTCTGGGTTTCCTGACCTCGACCGAATGGGATCCGGTGCAGGAACGCTTCGGCGGCCTGGTGATGATCTACGGCACGTTGATGAGCTCGCTGATCGCGCTCGTCATCGCCGTGCCGGTGAGCTTCGGCATCGCGCTGTTCCTCACCGAGCTGTCGCCGAAGTGGCTGAAGCGGCCGCTGGGCATCGCGGTCGAACTGCTGGCCGCCGTGCCGTCCATCGTCTACGGCATGTGGGGCCTGCTGGTGTTCGGTCCGATCCTGGCCGAGTACGTGCAGCAGCCGCTGCAGCGCATGACGCGCGGCGTGCCCGTGCTCGAGGCGCTGTTCTCCGGCCCGCCGGTGGGCATCGGCCTGCTGTCGGCCGGCATCATCCTGGCGATCATGATCATCCCGTTCATCGCGTCGGTGATGCGCGATGTCTTCGAGGTCACGCCGCCCATGCTCAAGGAGTCCGCCTACGGGCTGGGCTCGACCACCTGGGAGGTGGTCAGCCGCGTCGTGCTGCCCTACACCAAGGCCGGCGTCATCGGCGGCATCATGCTCGGCCTGGGCCGTGCACTCGGCGAGACCATGGCGGTCACCTTCGTCATCGGCAACTTCAACCAGCTGGAGTCGCTGTCGGTGTTCGAGGCGGCCAACAGCATCGCCTCGTCGCTGGCCAACGAGTTCGCCGAGGCGGGTGAGGGCCTGCATCAGGCCTCGCTGATCTATCTCGGTCTGGTGCTGTTCTTCATCACCTTCGTGGTCCTGTCCCTGTCCAAGCTCTTGCTGTCGCGCTTGAAGAAAGCCGAAGGAGCACGCTCGTGAACACCGCCGCCATGCCTTCGTCTTCCGTCCAGGTCGCCGACCAGGCCTCACGCGCTGCGCTGCAGGCCCGTCGCGAGGCGCGTTACCGTCGGCGCAAGATCACCAACCGCATCGCGTTGACGATGTCGCTGCTGGCGATGGTCTTCGGCGTGTTCTGGCTGGTCTGGATCCTGTTCGAGACGGTGCGTCTGGGTGCCGACGGCCTGAGTCTGGCGGTGTTCACCGAGATGACGCCGCCGCCGCAGGCCGAGACCGGGGGGCTGTCCAACGCGATCGCCGGCTCGCTGATGATGGTCGGGCTGGCCACGCTGGTCGGCACCCCGATCGGCGTGCTGGCCGGCATCTACCTGGCCGAGTATGGCCAGCGCTCGTGGCTCGGCCACGCGGTGCGCTTCATCAACGACATCCTGCTGTCGGCGCCGTCCATCGTCGTCGGCCTGTTCATCTACTCGGCCTATGTCGCCCGGGTGGGCACGTTCTCGGGTCTGGCCGGCGTGCTGGCGCTGGCCTTGATCGTCATCCCGGTGGTCATCCGCACGACCGAGAACATGCTCAGCCTGGTGCCCAACGCGCTGCGCGAGGCCGCCTACGCCCTCGGTACGCCGAAGTGGAAGGTCATCTCGTCGGTCACGCTGAAGGCCGCCCGTGCCGGCGTGATCACCGGCATCCTGCTGGCGGTCGCGCGCATCTCCGGTGAGACCGCACCGCTGCTGTTCACCGCGCTGTCCAACCAGTTCTGGACCAGCAACCTGGGCGAGCCGATGGCCAGCCTGCCGGTGACGATCTTCAAGTTCGCGATGAGCCCGTACGAGAACTGGCAGAAACTGGCCTGGGCCGGTGTCTTCCTGATCACGATCGGCGTGCTCGCCATCAACATCATCGCGCGCACCTTCCTGCGCAATAAGCATTGAGCCGCGGCGCGACCCGCCCCACGGTTCCACCTGTCCCGACCCGCCCGAGGCCCGACATGGACGCACGCGTCGAATCCCCGATCACCGAGAAGGCCAAGATCTCGGTCCGTGACCTGAACTTCTACTACGGGGGCTTCCACGCCCTCAAGCACATCAACCTGGACCTGCCCGAGAACAAGGTCACGGCCTTCATCGGGCCGTCGGGCTGCGGCAAGAGCACGCTGCTGCGCACCTTCAACCGCATGTTCGAGCTCTACCCGGAGCAGCGGGCCGAAGGCGAGATCCTGGTGGATGGCGAGAACATCCTCAACAGCAAGCTCGACGTCAGCCTGATCCGCGCCAAGGTCGGCATGGTGTTCCAGAAGCCCACGCCGTTCCCGATGTCGATCTACGACAACATCGCCTTCGGCGTGCGTCTGTTCGAGACCCTGAACCGGCCCGAGATGGACGAACGGGTGGAGTGGGCGCTGAAGAAGGCCGCGCTGTGGACCGAGGTCAAGGACAAGCTCGACCAGAGTGGCTCCGGCCTGTCCGGTGGCCAGCAGCAGCGCCTGTGCATCGCCCGCGGCATCGCGATCAAGCCCGAGGTGCTGCTGCTCGACGAGCCTTGCTCGGCGCTGGACCCGATCTCCACCGGCAAGATCGAGGAGCTCATCACCGAGCTCAAGGACGACTACACCGTGGTCATCGTCACCCACAACATGCAGCAGGCCGCGCGGTGCAGCGACTACACGGCCTACATGTACCTGGGTGACCTGATCGAGTTCGGCAAGACCTCCGACCTGTTCACCAAGCCCAAGCGCAAGGACACCGAGGACTACATCACCGGTCGTTTCGGCTGAGTGGCCCGGTCCCATCTGTCCCAACTTCCCGACACAGGAGTCTCGCCCCATGGCCGACAAGCATCTGTCCTCGCAGTTCGATGCGGAGCTCTCCGGCATCTCCACCCGCGTGCTCGAGATGGGCGGGCTGGTCGAATCCCAGGTCGCGCAGGCCGTGCACGCGCTGTCGAACTTCAGCGGCGAGGTCGCGTCCTCCGTGCTCAAGCAGGAGGAGCGCGTCAACGCGATGGAGATCGAGATCGACCGTGATCTGTCGTCGATCATCGCCCGTCGCCAGCCGACCGCGCGCGATCTGCGCCTGCTGATCGCCGTCAGCAAGACCATCGGCAATCTCGAGCGCATCGGTGACGAGGCCGCGCGCATCGCCCGCACCGTGCAGCGTCTGCTGAACTCGGGTGTGTCCAGCCGCATGCGTCTGCCGGTGGCCGATCTGTCCTTCGAATGCGAGCTGGCGACGGCTCAGTTGCGCAAGGCACTGGACGCCTTCGCCCGCCTGGACACCGATGCCGCGGTCGACGTGCTCAAGCACGACAACCAGATCGACCAGGAGTTCGATGGTCTGATGCGCAAGCTGATCACCTACATGATGGAAGATCCGCGCACCATCTCGTCGGCCATCGACCTGGTCTTCGTCGCCAAGGCCATCGAACGGGTCGGTGATCATGCCAAGAACCTGGCGGAGGCGATCATCTACATCGTCAAGGGCACGGACGTGCGCCACAACCCGGTCGACGAGGTCGAGAACCTCGTGCGCTGAGACCGCACGGCCACCGCCTGCCGGCATCCGGCGGACCTGATGGTTCGCGGGTGCCGGTTCTTGGTGCCCTCATTTGAAGTATTAGCGAAGCGGATTCCCCGGGGCAGCCCGGCGGACCGCATGACCTGCCGCCCGGCCTGTCCGGTGCGGCTGCTGCTGGGAGAATCATCGATGAGCACCATCGTCGTCGTCGAGGACGAAACGGCGATCGCCGAGCTGATCGCGATCAATCTGCGTCACGCCGGACATGAGGTGACACTGGCCGCGACGGCCGAACAGGCCCAACGCGAGATCGACGCACGCCTGCCGGATCTGGTCGTGCTCGACTGGATGCTGCCGGGGCAGTCGGGTATCGCGCTGGCGCGGCAGTGGCGCGCCGACGCCCGCACCCGCGAGCTGCCGATCATCATGTTGACCGCTCGCGGCGAGGAGAGCGACAAGATCGCCGGCCTCGATGCCGGCGCTGACGACTATCTGACCAAGCCGTTCTCGACCAATGAGCTGATGGCCCGCATTCGTGCGGTGCTGCGCCGCAAGGCGCCCGAGGCGCTGGACGAGCAGGTGGCGGTCGGAGTGCTGCGGCTCGATCCGTCGACCCGCCGCGTGGCCGCCGGTGAGCGCGAGCTCAAGATGGGGCCGACCGAGTTCCGTCTGCTGCACTATCTGATGACGCATTCGGAGCGGGTGCACAGTCGCGCCCAGCTGCTCGACCGGGTCTGGGGTGACCATGTGTTCATCGAGGAGCGCACGGTCGATGTCCACGTCAAGCGCCTGCGCGAGGCGCTGTCGCCCGGTGGCTGCCAGACCATGATCGAGACCGTGCGTGGCGCTGGCTATCGCCTGACCCGACAGCCCGTCGCACCGGCGGCCGGCGGGTCCGAGCCGATGGCCGACGGCAACGGTTTCGTCCGTTCGGCTGCGGCCTGAAGCAGCGGCGATGGTCTGGTTGTTGCCGCGTCTGCTGCTCACCCTGCTGGCCATGGCGGCCGGCGCCCTGCTGGGCGATCGACTGGGCCTGCGGCTCGGGCACGAGCGCCTGGGATGGTTGGTGGGTGCGGCCATCGGCGTGAGCGCCGCCTTCGCCGTCGATGCCCTGCGCGTGGCGCGCCTCATGCGCTGGCTGCGCAGCACCTCACCCGAGGCCACTGCGCCGCGCAGCCCGGGCTTCTGGGGTGAGCTCGGCTATCGCCTCGAGCGCAGCCTGCGTGCGCGGGATCGTGCCTTGGCCGCCGAGCGTCAGCGTCTCGACGATTTCCTTTCCGCCATCGAGGCCTCACCCAATGGCGTGATGCTGCTGGACGATCAGGACCGCATCGGTTGGTGCAACCGGGCCGCGGCGCTGCAGCTCGGGCTCGATGCCCGGCGTGATGAAGGCCAGGCGGTGACCAATCTGGTGCGGGCGCCGGCCTTCGTCCAGCATCTGCAGCATGCGGATTGGCAGCAGCCGGTCACCGTCGTCGTGCGGGGCGGCGAGGCGACCCTGCAGCTCATCTTGCGTGGCTACGGCAAGGGCCAGAAGCTGGTGCTGACCCAGGATGTCACCGAGCGCCTGCGCTCGGAGGCGATGCGGCGTGACTTCGTCGCCAACGTCTCGCACGAGATCCGCACACCGCTGACCGTGCTGGCCGGCTTCGTCGAGACCATGCAGTCGCTGCCGTTGTCGGCCGCCGAGCGGGGCCGCGTGCTGACGCTGATGTCCGAGCAGACCGGTCGCATGCAGGCCCTGGTCAGCGATCTGCTGACCCTGGCCCAGCTCGAGGGCAGCCCGCTGCCGCCCACCGACAGCCTGGCGCCACTGGGCAAGCTGCTGCAGCGCGCGCTGGCCGATGGACAGACCCTGTCCGGTGGCCGCCACCAGTGGCTGCCGCCCGAGCCGGCGCTGACCGACTCGTGGACGGAGCGGGTGGCCATCGCGGGCCGTGAATCCGAGTTGCTGAGCGCGGTGCAGAACCTGGTGACCAATGCCGTGCGCTACACGCCCACGGGCGGGCAGATCGGCCTGGTGGCCCGCTTGCGCGATGACGCCGGTCTGGTGATCGAGGTGCACGACAACGGGCCCGGCATCGCGCGCGAGCACCTGGCCCGTCTGACCGAACGGTTCTACCGGGTGGATCCCAGCCGCGCCCGTGAGACGGGCGGCACCGGTCTGGGTCTGTCCATCGTCAAGCACGTGATGCAGCGCCACGGTGGCGAGCTCGACATCGAGAGCATGCCGGGCAAGGGCTCACGTTTCCGCCTGGTGCTGCCCGCTGCACGCGTGGTGCGGCCGGACGCCGTGGCGGCCGGTGATCAGTCGGCGCCGCGGGCGAAGACCAGCGTCCACTCCTGACGCTCGGTCGGACGGCGCACCCGCGCCAGTTCGTGCCATCCCGCCGCGGCCAGCTCGGCATGCAGCGGCTGTGGCGTGTCCGCCGACTGGCGCCAGACGATCACGACGCGGGAGCAGGATCCGTCCAGGCTCTGGCTTCGGGCGTCGACGCGCACGCGGCCATGCCACTCCAGTGCCGCCACCAGCACCGGCGTGCCCTGCGGTACCGCGACACAGGCGCGCGACGAAAGGTCGAGGTGGGGGCGCAGGGCGTCCACCAGCGGCCGGTTGCTGCGTGCGTAGTCCAGCCAGGGCAGCCACAGGGTCATCAGCAGCGTCCAGGACAGGCCGACGCCGCCGGCGGCCAGCACCAGGCTCTTCCACAGGACCGGCGCGTGACGACCGATGCGCCAGCGCACCAGCGCCGCCCACGCAAGCGTGGCCACCGCCGCCAGCAACAACGGCAGCCAGGACGCGCGCGGCTCGAAGCCCGGTGTCAACCGGCGCGCGGTGGCCAGCGCCGCGGCAGGTGTGCCTGTCAGCATGCCCAGGTGATAGAGCCAGACCAGCGCGGCCACCAGGGTGAAGGCGAAGACCGAGAACCAGTCGATGGCGGCCGCGCTGCTGCGGCGCAAGGTCGGGAGGGCGAAGGCGGCCAGCACCGCGATGCCGGGCAGGCCCAGCAGCAGCGCCGACTGCGCGCCGTTCATCGCGGCACTGGCCAGCAGGGCCAGGCCGAGCACCAGCAAGGGCAGGGCCAGCGGCCACTGCAGCAGTTGCTGCCGCCAGCGCCAGACGCCCCAGGCGCCCAGCAGCCAGGTCGGCCACAGGAACCAGGCCCAGAGCTTGACCAGATCGCCGATGTCCGGCCAGCCGCCGATGCGCCAAGCCCAGCCATGCAGTGGCCAGGCGGCGATGGCGGCCAGCACGGCCGACGCCAGCAGCCAGGGCTGCAGCGCGCGGCGTTGCGGCGTCCAGCACAGCAGCATGCTGCCGCCGACGAGCAGGCCGGCCAGCGTCGGCGCACCGCAGGCGGCCAGTGCCGGCAGGCTGCACAGCAGCCCGATGCGCGCGCCGGCCCGCCCGTGCAGCGCAGGCGTCGCATCGCCCGGCCGGCGCGGTGTGGCCGCAGCCGCCAGCGCCCATTGCCAGCAGGCGATGGCGGCCAGCTGGGCCAGTTCGGGGGTGGTCTCGTGGCCGGGCTGCAGCAGGCCCAGCGTGGCGATCAGTGCCAGCAGCGCGCCATCGGCCAGGGCTGCGGCGTAGTCGTGGCGCGGTGGCTCCCCGCCGAAGGCCAGACGCAACGGCTGGGCGGCATCGGCGCTGGCCAGGTGGAACGTCGCGCGCCAGACGGCCAGCAGCGTCAACGCCAGCAGCGCCGTGAACGGCAGCCGGGCGGCGAGCGCCGGGTCCAGCCAGCCCTGGCCCAGCTGGATCGCCCAGGCGCCGATCCAGTGGGGCAGGGGCGCCGCGTGGGTGCTGATTCCGCCGAGCATCGGCGCCAGCCACGGGCTGCGCCCCTCGGCCAGCGACAGCATCTGGGCAAAGGCCACCAGATCCGCACTGCGCCAGGGATCACGCCCGAACAGCCCTGGCAGCAGGTAGGCGGTGCACAGGGCCAGCAGGGCCCAGCGCGGCAGACGCCGCACGGCCTCGCGTGTGACCAGGGCGGGATTCGGAGACAGCGGCATCGGTGTGGCGGTCATGCGCCGGTCATCCGGCGGACGGGCATGAAAAAGGGCAGCCGAAGCTGCCCTGATGCAGGGCGCGGGCCGCAGCCACGCGCCGAAGGAGCCGCGGAAGGCTCAGGCCGACTTCTTGGCCAGACCGACGCGGGCGAACTTGTTGCGGAACTTCTCGACGCGACCGCCCAGGCTGTCCACGCTCTTCTGCGTGCCGGTGTAGAACGGGTGCGTTTCGCTGGTGGTTTCCAGCTTCACCAGCGGCAGCTCGCGGCCGTC
Organism: Pseudaquabacterium rugosum; assembly: GCF_038066575.1. Taxonomy (NCBI): domain Bacteria; kingdom Pseudomonadati; phylum Pseudomonadota; class Betaproteobacteria; order Burkholderiales; family Sphaerotilaceae; genus Pseudaquabacterium; species Pseudaquabacterium rugosum. The sequence continues at coordinate 47,985 of NZ_JBBUTF010000013.1, forward strand.
GTCCATCTTGACCGATTCCTTGGTCGAGACGGTGGAACGCGTCACGAACTTGAAACCGTTGGACTGGTCGACGAAGCAGACGTCGCGGTAGTTGGGATGGATGCCGTCTTTCATGGTCACGCTCTGGGCTGTGCGGGAGCCACGCTGCACCATGCAGCGCACTTGCCGATGTAAAACACGAGATTATAGCGTCTGGCCGGCACCTTGCGGTGCACGGCCGTTTGCCGGGCGGCTTGCGGCAGCCCGGCGGTGCCACCTCAACCGCCTCGACGCATCATGTCGAAGAAGTCGATGTTGGTCTTGGTGGCCTTCATCTTGTCGAGGACGAACTCCATCGCCTCGATCTCGTCCATGTTGTAGAGCAGCTTGCGCAGGATCCAGGTCTTCTGCAGGATCTCGGGCTTGAGCAGCAGCTCTTCGCGGCGGGTGCCGGTCTTGTTGATCTGGATCGAGGGGTAGACGCGCTTCTCGGCCATGCGGCGATCCAGGTGGATCTCGCAGTTGCCGGTGCCCTTGAACTCCTCGTAGATCACCTCGTCCATCTTGGAGCCGGTGTCGATCAGCGCGGTGCCGATGATGGTCAGCGAGCCGCCTTCTTCCACGTTGCGGGCCGCGCCGAAGAAGCGCTTCGGGCGCTGCAGGGCGTTGGCGTCCACACCGCCGGTCAGCACCTTTCCGGAGCTGGGCAGCACGTTGTTGTAGGCGCGGGCCAGGCGCGTGATCGAGTCCAGCAGGATGACCACGTCCTTGCCCAGCTCGACCAGACGCTTGGCGCGTTCGATCACCATCTCGGCCACCTGCACGTGGCGTGCGGCGGGCTCGTCGAAGGTCGAGCTGATGACCTCGCCGCGCACGGTGCGCAGCATCTCGGTCACTTCCTCGGGCCGCTCGTCGACCAGCAGCACGATCAGGTGGATCTCGGGATGATTGGCCACCAGCGCGTGCGCGATGTGCTTCATCATGATCGTCTTGCCGGTCTTGGGCTGCGCGACGAGCAGCGCCCGCTGGCCCTTGCCGATCGGCGCGATCAGATCGACGATGCGACCGGTGACGTTCTCTTCGCCCTTGAAGCCGTCACGTTCGAGCCTGAACTGTTCCTTGGGGAACAGCGGGGTCAGGTTCTCGAACATGATCTTGTGCTTGTTCTCCTCGGGGGTCAGGCCGTTGACGCGGTCGACCTTGACCAGCGCGAAGTAGCGCTCGCCGTCCTTGGGGACGCGCACCTCGCCCTCGATGAGGTCGCCGGTGTGGAGGTTGAAGCGGCGGATCTGGCTCGGCGAGAGGTAGATGTCGTCGGTCGACGCCATGTAGCTGGTGTCGATCGCGCGCAGGAAACCGAAGCCGTCGGGCAGCACTTCGAGCACGCCGTCGCCGAACACCTGTTCGCCGGCCTTGGCGCGCTTTTTCATGATGGCGAACATCAGCTCCTGCTTGCGCAGGCGAGCGACGTTGTCGATCTCCAGCGCCTCGCCCATCTTGATGAGCTCGGAGACGTGAAGCGCCTTCAGTTCGGACAGATGCATGTCGGGTATCACCCTGGGGGTAGGCCGGGGGTGGTCTTGCCAGGACCACCGGACCGGTCACACGGCCACGCGGCCGTCCTGTGGAGACCCACGCCGGATCGGGCGCAGGAACTGCGAGTGCATGCGGGGCCGCGGCGGCACAGGCCGGCGTGGCTCGGCGGTCCGACGATGGGTCGGGCCGTCACACGACTTCAGGGCAGGACGGGGGGAGGGGCCGGGACCACGCGGCGCGGTGCCAGGGTCCGGGGACCCTGTCGCTTTCACGGACCGTACCCGGGATGAACCTGGATCGCGGCGCGCGGCGGCGTGGTGGCAATCGGCGGGCGGAGAGGTCCGGAGCCCCGTGGCTCAGAATGTCAGTCCGCCCGACCTGGGCATTATAGGGCAGCTGCCGGGAGGCTCAGCCCACGTTTGCGGCGATGAACGCGGCCAGTTGTGCCTTGGACAGGGCGCCGACCTTGGTGGCGGCCAGCTGGCCGTCCTTGAAGATCATCAGCGTCGGGATGCCGCGGATGCCGAACTTGGCCGGCACTTCCCGGTTCTCGTCCACGTTCATCTTGGCGATGACCACCTTGTCGCCCATCTCCTTGGCCGTCTCGTCCAGGATCGGGGCGATCATCTTGCACGGGCCGCACCACTCGGCCCAGTAGTCGACCAGCACCGGGGTGCTGGACTTCAGCACGTCAGCCTCGAAGCTGGCGTCGGTCACGTGCTTGATCAGGTCACTGCTCATCGTTCTTCCTTGTGGCAGGGGGTCCGCGGTGCGACGGTCTGTCCGCTCCGTTCTGAGAGGAATTCTGGCACAAGCCCTGCAACCCCGATGGCGGCCGGGGCGTGGGCCTGAATTGGTCCGGCAGCCCGGTCGTGATCGACGGTTCGGGGCTGCCGTGCGGCCGTTCCAATCGTGGGGGAGCGTGACCGTGTGCAGGTCCGCGGGCCTGTCATGCCTGCGGCGCACGGCCCCGCGCAAGCCGCATCACCCTCATGAGCGTCCCTCCTTCGTCTTCCACGTCGGGTGCCGCGCCCGCATCGCCGGGTGCCCTTGCCCGGTTCGGCCACTTCCAGTTGCTGCGGGTGGTGGGCCGCAGTGCGCAGAGTGTGCTGTGGCTGGCGATGGAGGATGGGCAGGACCAGGAGTTGTGGCTGTTGGTGGCCGCCCGGCCCTTGCCCACGCCCGCGGCGCTGCAGCAGTGGCGAGAGATCGCGGGCCGCGCGGCCCGCACCGCCCATCCGGGGCTGGCCGATGTGCGGGCCCTCGGGGCCGAGGGTCTGCTGCCCTGGCTGTGTTATGTCCGCGGCGAGAGCGTGACGCTGTCCGAGATGATCAGTCCGTCCGGGCTGCCGCCGCGAGAGACCTTGCGTGGACTGCCGCAGGTCCTGCAGGGGCTGGGCGTGGCCCACGACGGGGCGTTGGTCCACGGTGACCTCCAGCCCTGGTCGCTGGTGCGGGATGCGCAGGAACGCTGGTCGCTGCTCGGGCTGGGGCTGTCGTTCCAGGCGCAGGCCCAGGCCGAGCTCGAGCGTGGCTCCGACGAGCGCCAACGCGCGGTCGATCACGATCTGCTCTCCCTGGGGCTGTGTCTGCACTGGGCGCTGTGCGGCCGGCCGGCCCTCGCCGAGCCCGACATCGGCGCCGCTGCCGCCCGCCTGCCTCCGCGCGGACAGGAGTCGGTGCGGCTGCCATGGCGCGAGGATCTGCGGCTCGATGAGCCGCTGCGTACCTTGGTCGACCGTGCCACCGCTCGTCAGCTCCGCCAGCGCTACGGCAATGCGCGCACTTTCGAGCAGGCGCTGGGGGCTTGGCTGCGGGGCCATGGCGGGCCGGATCTGCTGCCGCTGCTGCTCGACCGGGTGCGGCAGGGAGGACTGCTGCCTTCCCGGCCGCAGCAGACGCGTCTGCTGGAGCGGCTCGATCTGCTGGCGCCGACGGCCCGGATCGAGCAACTGGCCGAGCAGCTGATCGAGGACGAATCCCTGACGCTGGAGCTCCTGCGGCAGGCCAACCAGGCCGGCATGCGTGGCAGTCTGGGGGAGGGCAGCGGCACCATTCTCACCCTGCGTCGGGCGGTGGCCCTGATCGGTACCGATGGCGTGCGGCGGGCGACGCGGGGGCTGCGTGCCTGGCCCGGCCAGCTCGATGCCGATGCCGCCCAGACCTTGCAGGCCGCGCTTCATCGGGTGCGTCAGGCCGGCGTGCTCGCGCGGGCCCTGAGGCCTGCGGGCTACGACGCCGAGTTGGTGACGGTGCTGGTGCTGCTGCAATCGCTCGGCCTGCTGGTGCTGCTGCACCATCTGCCGTCGCCGATGCAGCAGGTCCGGCGCTTGATGCAGCCCGGCGGCGGGGAGGACGGTGAGCCGGCCCGAGCGCCGTTGGGCGAGCGGGCGGCCGCGCTGGCGGTGCTGGGTTTCGAGATCGATCAGGTCGGCCTGGCGCTGCTGCGGGCCTGGGGCTTCGATGTCGCGGCGCTGTGGATGGCGCGCCCGCTGCCGTCCGACGCCCTGCCGCCGCGGCGCGACCGTGACGTCGATCTGCTGCGCGCGACCGCCAGCTGCGCGCTGGAGCTGGTGGTCCACGAGGGGCAGCCCTGGGCGCTGCAGGTGCAGGGTGTGCGTCGCGTCGAGCAGCGCTACGGGCGTCTGCTGGGGGTGGATGAGCCGTCCCTCCTGCGGGCATTGGGCGAACTCTCGCCCCGGCGCGATCTGGCGCCAGAGGCCGCTGGCGTGGTGGACTCGATCCCGCCGTCGCTGACGGATTCAGCCGTTCCAGCGGATGCCGCGGAGGGGCGCAACGCACCACCGACATCTGACGGGCTGCAGCCGCCTGCCGGTGTGAAGGAGTCGGGCGGTGGCCTGGCCGCCGCACTGGCGCGGCGGCAGCGTCCGGTCGACGGCGATCCGCCCGGACGTTGATGCGATGAGGGGTGGGCGCTGCCGGGGCGGCGGTGCGTGTCTTGCGACCCGCTGGCGGGTCACGGATGCATCACGGTGGTGGATGCTGACGGGCCGTCTGGTCAGCCGGCACCAAGGTCGGCTGAGGGTGACGAGCCTGAACCTCGGCACTGGTCACAACGGTTGGGGCTGCTTCGTTCCCGACCTGACCCGGTTGGCCGCGCTTCCATGCGAGGGGGCCCGTCACGGCGTAGTGTAGTGCATGCGCGCGGACATTCCGCGCCGCGTGTCAGTCCGCCGTGTCGAACAGCCGTGTCGTGCCGTCCGCGTCCTCGCGCAGCGTGCCCTGGCGCTGCAGCACCTTGACGATGCGGCTGACCATCTCGCGCGAGGCGCCGACGGTGTAGGCCAGCTCGGTGCGGTTCAGCGGCTTGTTCAGGATGCGGCAGCCGTCCGCCGGCGAGCTGATCGCGTGCAGGTGGCTCAGCACGCGCGCCTTGACGTCCTGCAGCGCCAGCGAGGCGATGCGGTGGTTCGCGTGGCGCAGGCGCTGGACCAGGCTGTGGGTCAGCAGCTGCGTCAGTTCCGGTGACTGCGCCATGCAGGTGAGGAACTCGGCGCCCGGCACGATCAGCACCTTGCAAGGCGTGATGCAGCGTACGGTGGCGGCGTGCGCCTCCCCGTCGATCAGGCCGAGTTCGCCGATGTGCGAGCCGTACTCGAGCACGTCGTAGAGCACGTCGCGTCCGGTCGGGCCGGTGCGGGTCGCATAGGCTCGGCCGGACAGGAAGATGTAGAGCGCATCGTCGCGCTGGCCCTGCAGCACCACCCGCTCGCCGCGGGCGAAATGCTGGATCTCGGATTGAGCGGCCAGCCGCGAGCACAAGGCGTCCGACAGCGGCTTGAGCAGCGGCAGTCCGCGCAGCATCACGATGTTGGGTGCGATGCCGCGGCGGCGGCGCGTGGTCGGCGGCAGACCGACGGCCGGGGCGCTGCCGATCTCGCCGATCGGCAGCGGGACGGGCATCGGATGCGGCGGCGCGTCGGCCAGGGAGGCTGCGGAGAGGTTCTGGAGCCAGGTCATGCTAATGGCACCCTTCAGGTACGTCGGCATCGACCGAGGCAGTGGCCGTGGCGGGCGGCGCGGGGCGCGCCGTTGGTCGTCCACATAACGATCCACCTGAGTGGCGTATCGGCAGCAGGCGCATCGGATGTACCGACTGACCAGCCTGCAGCTCCGAGAAGTCAGGCGGTCAACCGGGACATCCCGGACGGCGTCGCTCCCTCGATCGACGGCAGTCATGCTAGGTCATGACTCTGCCGCTCATGAATTGTTACAGACCTTCAGGCTTGGGGGGCGCCCGTCACCAACCGGTCATGCGAGCCGGGCCTTGGGGGCCGGCCCGCGCGAACGCTCAGCGCAACTGCAGGTCGTCGTCGCCGAAGCGGATGCCCAGCGGCTCGATCAGCAGCTGCTTCGGGCCGGCCTCGACCTGGCCGGCGATGCGTGCGCCGATGCCCAGGCCCTGCGCGATCTCGACCGTGCGTTGTGCGTCCTCGGGGGCCATGAACAGGGCGAAGCCGGCGCCCATGTTCAGCGTCGAGTAGGCCTCGCGGTCGTCCTGCTGGGCGTGCTGCTGGATGAAGGCCAGCACGGGGGTGACCGGCGGCACGGTGTGGATGCGGTAGGTCAACGTCGCAGGATGGCGCAGCAGCTTGCGCCAGCCGTGGCCGGTGATGTTGGCGCAGTAGTGCGGCACGATGCCGGCCTGCCACAGGGCTTCGGTCACCGGCGAGTACAGCACGGTGGGCGCCAGCAGGGCCGCACCGTAGGTCAGGCCGGGATGGTTGACCGGATCGATCTCGGTCAGCCAGCCCTCGGGCAGGCGTTCGACCAGCTTGCGCGCCAGGCTCAGGCCGTTGGCATGGATGCCGCTGGAATCCAGCAGCACGATGGCATCCCCGGCCTGCAGCCGATCGCCGACCGACAGCCGCTCCTTCGGATTGATCAGGCCGGTGCAGGAGGCGGCCAGATCGATGCGGCCACCCTCGACGATGCCGGCCAGCGCCGGCGTCTCGCCGCCGCCCCAGGCCACGTTGCAGACCTCGCAGGCCTTCTTCCAGCCGGCCACCAGGGACTGGGCACGCTGGGCGTCGCCGAACCAGTCCGAGCCACCGGCGGCCCAGTAGGCCTGCACCACCAGCGGCGTGGCGCCGACGGTGATCAGGTCGTTGACCGCCATCGCGATCGTGTCCTGGGCGATGCCGTCGTACCAGCTGCGGCCGGTCAGCGTGGCCATCTCGTCGGCGACCAGGGCCTTCGAGCCCAGGCACTCGACGATCGAGGCGATGTAGAACGGACCCACGTCGACCACGTAGGCCGATTCGCCACGCGAGGCGGCGACCTCGGTGAAGCCGTGGCTGGCCAGGTGCGAGGCGGTGGCCGCCGCGGCGCGCTGGGCACTGACCTTCAACGGGTCGATCAGGTCGTAGTTGACCCCGGCCTGGTCATAGGTCAGCGTGCCGGACGTCGGTGCGGAAGAAGAGCTCATGGCGCGATTATCGGCGAGCGCGGCGCAGGGGCTGTCGCCGCGGGCGTGGCCGGCCGGCCGGCGGCCCCGGGCGCCCCGGGGCGGCCCCGTAGAATGCGGCGCCATGAGCGATCTCGTCCTGGCCCGCAAGTACCGGCCCCGCAGCTTCGAGCAGATGGTGGGACAGGAGCACGTGGTGCAGGCCCTCGGCAACGCGCTCGGCAGCGGCCGCCTGCACCATGCCTACCTGTTCACCGGCACCCGTGGCATCGGCAAGACCACCGTCAGCCGCATCCTCGCCAAGAGCCTGAACTGCACCGGACCGGACGGCAGCGGCGGTGTGACCGCGCAGCCCTGCGGCGTCTGCCAGGCCTGCACCGAGATCGACGCCGACCGCTACATCGACTACATCGAGATGGATGCCGCCAGCAATGGCGGCAAGGACGAGATCCGCGACCTGATCGAGCGTGCCGCCTACAAGCCCAGCGTCGGCCGCTACAAGGTCTTCATGATCGACGAGGCGCACCAGCTGTCGAAGGACGCCTTCAACGCGCTGCTGAAGACGCTGGAGGAGCCGCCGGCCTACCTGAAGTTCGTGCTGGCGACCACCGATCCGGAGAAGGTGCTGCCCACGGTGCTCAGCCGCTGCCTGCAGTTCAACCTGAAGCCGATGGCGCCGCAGACCGTGCACGAGCACCTGCAGCGCGTGCTCGAGGCCGAGGCGATCCCGACCGATGCCGGCGCGCTGCGTCTGCTCGCGCGGGCGGCGCGCGGGTCGATGCGCGACGCCTTGTCGCTGACCGACCAGGCCATCGCCTACGGTGCTGGCCGGCTCGAGGAAGCCGGCGTGCGCACGATGCTGGGCACCGTCGACCGCAGCCATGCGGCCACGCTGGTGCAGGCGCTGGCGCGGCGTGACGGGCCGGCACTGCTGGCCACCGTCGACGCCTTGCGCTCGGCCGGCCTGTCGGCCGCCGGCACGCTGGAGGAAATGGCGCGGCTGCTGCAGCAGATGGCCGTCGAGCAGGCCGTGCCGGATGCGCTGGATGCGCAGGATCCGGACACCGCCTCGGCCCGCCAGCTGGCCGCCGAGCTGCCGCCCGACGAGACGCAGCTGCTCTACAGCATCGTGATCCACGGGCGCGCCGAGTTGAGTCTGGTCAGCGATGACCACGCGGCCCTGACGATGGTGCTGCTGCGCATGCTGGCCTTCCCGTCGCAGCGCTCCGGCGAGGCCACGGCGCCGCCTGCCGCCCCGGTGCCGGCGCGTGCGGCCCCGCTGGTGGCCTCGCCGGCGCTGGCCCGTGCCGAGGTGCCTGTGCCGCCGGTCGTGCCGTTGCCGTCCCTCGCGCCATCGATGCGGGCAGGCGCAGCGCCCGAGGCCGGACAGCCGCCGAGCCGTCCGACGCCTCCGGCCGATCCGGTCCACGCCCGCGCGCTGTCCGCCCGTGAGCCCTCGCCGCTGGCTGCCGAGGGCCCGGATCCGCAGGCCGATCCGGCCCATCCGCCGTCCCGCAGCGCACCGCAGGCCGACCCGTCGCGCGCCGCGATGGCGGCACGCTCGCCTTCGCCCGCCGTCGGCGAAGCGGTACCGGCCGAGGCCCGTGCGCCGGGCCACCGGCCCGACGCCGAGCCGCCCGCGCCCGACGCCGGCCACGGCCATGGCCATCCCTCGGCATCGACGGCCACGGTCGACACGCGCGGCACGGCCGTGCCCGGCTACCGCGGGCCGCGGGTGCCGCTGACGGCCACGCGTCCTGCCGGTGTGCCGTCGCCGGCTCCGGTGCCGGGCCGGCGTTCCGTTGACACGCCCGGGGCGCCGGCGCCCCGGCCGGTGCCGGTCGCTGCCGTGAAGCCGGCGCGGGTGGAGGACGACGGCCTGCCGCCCTGGCTGGACGACGAGCTGCCGGCAGCCGCCTACGACGGCCAGGACGCGGCGCTGGAGGACGACACCGATGCCCGGCCGGCGTCCTCGCGTGCCGCAGGCGTGCGCCGCGCACCGGCAGGCGCCCGCAGCGATGCCGTGCCCGCAGCCGCGCCGCGTGCGCCGCTGCGCACCGAGCGACGCCATGACGAGCCGGCCCGTTCTGCTGCGCCTGCTGCGGCCCGTCCGGTACCGGACGACGCCGGTGCCCCGCGGGCGTCCGCCGTCGAGCGTGATGCGTCCACTGGCGACGAGTTGGCCGAAGGCGCTCCGTCCGTCGGGGGTGTCCGCGGCGTCGCGGCGGCACAACCGGCCTGGGAGCCGACGCCGCTCGGCGAGCGCTGGAGCGCGTTGCTGCGCCCGGTGCTGGCCACCGGCAGCCTGGTCGCCCTGGCGCGCGAACTGGCGGTCCAGGCTGAACTGACGGCCGTGTGGGCCCGCGATGACGGTGCGCCGGGCCAGATCTGGACCCTGCGCGTCGAGCGTGAATCGCTGCGCAGCAGCGCCGCCCTGCGCGACAAGCTCTGCACGGTGCTCGGCGAGGCCTGCGGCGAGCCGGTCGAGCTCGAACTGCTGGCCGGCGTGGCGCAGGATTCGATCGCCCGGCGCGACGCGGCCGCCCGCGCGGCGGCCCAGCGTGCGGCCGAGGCCTGCGTGCAGGCCGACGAGGTCGTGCGCGTGTTGCGCCAGACCTTCCGCGGCGCACGGGTCGTGCCCGGCTCCATCCAGCCCGAGGCGCCCGGTCCGGCCAGCGCCGTTTGACACCGCTGATGCGGCGTGCGGCCGGCGGCCCGTGCCCCGGCCCCCGGTCCGGCCGTCGCCGCGATGGGGCCGCGCGGCGCCCCGATTTCCAGTCCACCACCCCACGGCCGCCACCCGCTCCGGGCCGGCCTGACACGAGGAACCCACGATGCTGAAGAACCAACTGGCCGGCCTGATGAAACAGGCCCAGGCGATGCAGGACAACCTGAAGAAGGCCCAGGAGGAATTGGCCACCATCGAGGTCACCGGCGAGTCCGGCGCCGGCCTGGTCAAGGTGCTGATGACCTGCAAGCACGACGTGCGCCGCGTGACCATCGACCCCAGCCTGCTGGCCGACGACAAGGACATGCTGGAAGACCTGGTTGCGGCCGCGATGAACGATGCCGTGCGCCGCGTCGAGACGACGACGCAGGAGAAGATGGGCCGCCTGTCCGCCGGCATGCCCAACATCCCGGGCCTGAAGTTCCCGTTCTGAGCCCGCATCCGCAGCGCCGGAGCGGCCGATGACCGAACGCCGGCTCGAGGGCCTGATCGAGGCGCTGCGGCGGCTGCCGGGCGTCGGGCAGAAATCCGCCCAGCGCATGGCCTATCACCTGCTGCAGCACGACCGCACCGGCGCCGAGCAGCTGGCCGCGGCGCTGCAGTCGGCCGTGCTCGGCGTGCAGCACTGCAGCCGCTGCCACACCTTCACCGAGGCCGAGGTCTGCGACCTGTGCCTGGATCCGCAGCGCGATGCGCGCCAGCTGCTGGTGGTCGAATCGCCGGCCGACTGTGCGGCGATGGAGCGCAGCGCCAGCTACCGCGGCCTGTACTTCGTGCTGATGGGCCGGCTGAGCCCGCTCGACGGCGTCGGCGTGGACGACATCGGCCTGCAGCCGCTGCTGGCGCGGGCGGGTGACGGCGTGGTCCAGGAGGTGATCCTGGCCACCAGCTTCTCGGCCGAGGGCGAGGCCACGGCCCATGTGCTGGGCCGGCTGCTGAAGGCGCGGGGGCTGACGGTCACCCGCCTGGCGCGCGGCGTGCCGGCGGGCAGCGAGCTCGAGTACGTCGATCTGTCGACGCTGGCGCACGCGCTGCACGACCGGCGCTGAAGGGCCGGTCGGCCCCTCCCTGGCGCTCCGCGCTCAGTTGTGCGCCACCCGCGTGCGCTGTGGCTTGTCCTGGGCCTCGGCGCGGCGCTGCGCCGTGTTGGTCGGGGTCTTGGCCTTGGTGGCATCCCGCCGCGAGGCGACCTCGGTGGCCCGGGGGCGTGCCGCCCGGGCCGTTTCGCGGGCGCTGCCCTTGCCGGCGGCGATCTTGCGCCGCGGTTCGCTGGCCTCGCGCCCGCCGCTGCGGCCCGCGGCGTCGGCCACGCGGCGCGTGCCCTTGGCGTTCGCGCCGCGCCGGTCCTCACGCGCGTCGCGTGCTTCCCGTGCGGCCAGTGCCGCGCTGCGGCTGTCCCGGGCCTTGTCGCGGGCGGACGTGCGTCGGTCGTCGGCGTCGTCGTCGCGGCGGGCCGTGGCGACCGGCAGTGGCGCATTGGCCGGCACCAGCACGGTGACGGTCGTGCCGCGGGCGAAGCGGCCGTTGATCCGCGTGTTGTTCCAGCGCGCGACCTGCTCGGCGTTGAGCCGGTAGCGCTTGGCCACCGCCTGCACCGTGTCGCCCTTGCGGCCGGCCACGAAACGCACCCGCTTGACCGGCGGAATGTCGGGTGCCAGGGCCAGCGCGGCGTTGTCGGCGACCTCCTCGGTCACGTCGCGACCGCGGCGCGGGTCGCGCGGCACCAGCAGCACCGAGCCCGACTTGACCAGCATGCGCGGCGGGATCGCGTTGACCTCGCGCAGCCGCTCCTCGCTCATGCCGACCTCGTGCGCGGCGTCGGCCGTCTTCATCGTCTTCGGCGCGACCCAGGCCGTCCAGGTGGCCAGGGCACCACGGTGCGCCGACATCGCCTTGACGAAGGCATTCGCGTTGTCATAGGGCAGCAGCACCTGCGGCGTGCCGGCGGCCAGGATGACCGGCTTGTTCATCTGCGGGTTCAGGTGCTGGAACTCGTCGAGCGGCAGCTGGGCGAAGCGCGCGGCCAGCTCGATGTCGATGTCCCGCTCGATGGCCACCGAGACGAAGTACGGGTGATTGCGCAGCGCGGCCAGCTCCAGCCCGAAGTCCTGCGGCCGTGAGACGATGTTCTTGACCGCCTGCAGCTTGGGGTAGTAGTTGCGCGTTTCCTCGGGCATGCGCAGGCTCAGGTAGTCGGTCGGCAGGCCGGCCTCCTGGTTGCGCTTGATCGCGCGTTGCACATTGCCCTGGCCCCAGTTGTACGCGGCCAGTGCCAGCCGCCAGTCGCCGAACATCTGGTGCAGGCGGCCGAGGTAGTCGAGGGCGGCGCGGGTCGAGGCCAGCACGTCACGCCGGTCGTCGCGGAACAGGTTCTGGCGCAGGTCGAAGTCGCGGCCGGTGGCGGGCACGAACTGCCACATGCCCGACGCCTTGGCGGTCGACATCGCGCGCGGGTTGAACGCGCTTTCGATGAAGGGCAGCAGGGCCAGCTCGGCCGGCATGCCGCGCCGCTCGACCTCGCCCATCACGTGGTACAGGTAGCGGCCACCGCGCTCGGTCATGCGGGAGACGTAGTCGGGGCGGCCGGCGTACCACTGCTCCCACTTGCGCACCAGCGCATCGTCCTGGTCGGCGATGGCGAAGCGCTGGCGCACGCGGGCCCAGAGGTCGCTCTCGGCGGCGGCGCTGTCGAGGTCGAGCGCGGCGTCGGGCTGCAGCGCGTCGAGGGCCAGCGGCGCGCCGGCCATCGCGGGCTCGGCCGTGCGGGTGGCGGGTTGGGCCGATGCGGCCACGCCGCCGCTGAGGCGGCCTGCGTCCGGGCTGTCCCAGGGCGGTGCCAGGCGCTCGCCCTGTCCGGCGGCACCGCGTGCACGGGCCACGGGTGCGGGGGCCACGGCCGTCCGGCCTTCGGCGTCGACGGCCGGTGCGGTGGCGGGGGCGGGCGGGGGCGCGGCTCGGCTGGGGGTCAGGTAGGCGGCGCTGCGTTCAGGCGCAGGCGTCAACTCGGCCAGCGGGGCGCAGGCACCCAGGCCGGCGCTGAGGGCGAGCACCAGCGCGCGCAGGCGCCAGCCATCGCGGTGGCCGGTGGTGGTGGTGGATGGCCTGCCGGCCTCCAGGGAGCAGGGGTGGGGCGGCTGGCTCATCGGAACCGGTTCTTCCATGTCCGCAGCGCGGCCAGAACGGCGGGCGCACTGTCGTCGGTGGCACCCTGGGCGCGGGCCGCGGCGATGACCGCCGGCTGTCCGCAGCGCAGGAACGGGTTGATCGCGCGCTCGCGCCCGATCGTGGACGGCAGCGTCAGCTGCCCCTGCTCGCGCCGCCGCTGCGCGTCATCCAGCGCGGCGGCGATGTCCGGGTTGTCCGGTTCGACCGCGCAGGCAAAGCGCAGGTTCGAGACCGTGTACTCATGGGCGCAGCACACCTTGGTGGCGTCCGGCAGGGCCGCGAGGCTCTGCAGGGAGTCGTGCATCTGCTGTGGAGTTCCCTCGAACAGCCGGCCGCAACCGGCCGAAAAGAGCGTGTCGCCACAGAACAGCAGCGGCGCCGGATCCGCACCGTCCGCGTGCCCGACGACATAGGCGACATGGCCGGCGGTGTGGCCGGGCACGTCCAGCACGCGCAGGCCGTGGGGCCGGGCCAGGCCCGGCAGGGGCAAGGGCAGGACATCGCCCTGGCTGACGGCCGCGCACGGCTCGTTCAGTGGCTCGCGGGCCGGCATGTAGAGGGGGCCGCGCAGATGGGGGCGCAGCGCGTCGAGGCCGCCGACATGATCGCGGTGGTGGTGCGTCACTAGAATGCCGGCGAGCCAGAGGCCGCGTTGCCGCAGGGCGTCGAGCACGGGCAGCGCATCGCCTGGATCGACGACCACGGCAGCACGGCCGTCATCGAGCATCCAGATGCAGTTGTCGTCGAAAGCGGGCAGTGCGGCGAGGTTCATGACGCGCGAATCAGCAATTATAGAGTTGGGGCCCTGGTGGCTCAGCCCGCCGGGCCGGCGCCTGCTGGCCTGGGAGCAGCAGTGCATGGACCGCACGGTGGTGGACCTGTTCGGCTTCCATGCGCTGCAGATCGGCTTGCCCGAGCTGCAGGCGCTGCGGGCCAACCGCATGCCGCACCGCTGGCTGGCGCTCGACGGCGTGGCGCCGGTGCCTCCTGAGCCGACGATGAGCGCGCCGGCGCTGGCGGCCCCGCGCGAGGCGGTGCTGCGGGCCCATTTCGATGCGCTGCCCTTCGCCTCCGGCACCCTCGATCTGGTCGTGCTGCCGCACACGCTGGAGCTGGCGCCCGATCCGCACGACACGCTGCGCGAGGTCGAGCGCGTGCTGCGGCCCGAAGGCCGCGTGCTGCTGGCCGGCTTCAATCCGCTGTCGCTGTGGGGGCTGCGCCATGGGCTGGGCCGGCAGGCCGGCCGCATCGGTCTGGGCGGCACGCCGCTGCTGCCCGGTGCGGGCGAGTTCATCGGCTACGGCCGGGCGCGTGACTGGCTGCGTCTGCTCGGGCTGGAGATCGAGCGCAGCCAGTTCGGCCTCTGGTCGCCGCCCTGGCACAGCGAGCGCTGGCTGCAGCGCTGCGCCTGGATGGAGCGCGCCGGTGCGCTGACCTGCCCGCGGCTGGGCGGCGTCTATCTGCTGCAGGCGGTCAAGCGGGTGCGCGGCATGCGTCTGGTCGGGCTGGCGCGGCGCCAGCGCGCGGCCTCGGCGCGGGCCGTGCTGACGCAGCGCGCCGCACCGGCCGAGGAGGCGACAATGCGCGCGCCGCAGGCGCTCGACAAGGCAGCGCCGGCCGCTTTCGCTGGAGGACAGACGATTGAGTGAACAGGTGGTGATCTACACCGATGGCGCGTGCAAGGGCAATCCGGGGCCGGGTGGCTGGGGTGCCTGGCTGCGCTGGGGCGCGCACGAGAAGGAGCTGTGGGGCGGCGATCCGTCGACCACCAACAACCGCATGGAGCTGACGGCCGTCATCGAGGCGCTGGCCCTGCTCAAGCGCCGCACGCCGGTGGCCGTCTACACCGACAGCAGCTATGTCAAGGACGGCATCACCAGCTGGATCCACGGCTGGAAGAAGCGCGGCTGGCGCACCGCCGACGGCAAGCCGGTGAAGAACGTCGAGCTCTGGCAGCGGCTGGAAGCGCTGGTGCAGGCGCACGAGGTGCAATGGCACTGGGTGCGCGGCCACAACGGCGACCCGGGCAACGAGCGCGCGGACGCGCTGGCCAACCGCGGCGTCGAGACGCTGCGGCGCTGAGCCTGCACGGGCGCCGTGCCGGGCGCCCTCCGCCGGAACCGGGGTCGGTCCCGGGCCCGGTCAGACCAGGCCGTGGAACGGCCAGACCTCGACGATCTCGCCGGCCGCCACCGAGCCCTGCTCATGGCCGAGCACGACCAGGCCGTTGGCCTCGCTCATGCTGCGCAGGATGCCCGAGCCCTGGGCGCCGGTGATGCGCACATGCCAGCGGCCGTCGGTGCCGGGGCTCAGGATGCCGCGCTGGAACTCGGTGCGGCCCGGCTTCTTGCGCAGCGGCGTGTCGCAGACCGCGTGCAGCGCCGGCAGCGGCGCTGCACGGGCGCCCGACATCGCCAGCAGCGCCTCGCGCACGAAGGCGTAGAAGGTGACCATCACCGCCACCGGATTGCCGGGCAGGCCGAACAGGATGGCGCCGGGCGCGTGGCCGTCGCTGGAGGCTTCCGGGTTGCCGCCGATGCGGCCGATGGCCATCGGCCGGCCCGGTCGCATCGCGATCTTCCAGAACAGCACCTCGCCGAGCTCGCGCATCACCGCCTTGGTGTGATCGGCCTCGCCGACGCTGACGCCGCCGGAGGTGATCACCGCATCGGCATCCCGCGCGGCCGTCGTGAAGGCCGCGCGCAGGGCCTGCGGATCGTCCCGCACCACGCCCATGTCGATCAGATCGACGCCCAGGCGCGTCAGCATGCCGTGCAGCGTGTAGCGGTTGCTGTCGTAGACGCAGCCGTCGTCGAGCGGCTCGCCGATCGAGCGCAGTTCGTCGCCGGTCGAGAAGAAGGCCACGCGCAGGCGGCGGCGCACCGGCACCTCGGCGCAGGCCAGCGAGGCCAGCAGGCCGAGGTCCGCCGGGCCCAGGATGTGGCCGGCCTGCAGGGCCGGCTCGCCGCGGCGCAGGTCCTCGCCGCGCAGGCGGCGGTTGTCGCCGGTGCGCAGCAGGCCGGCCGGGATGCACAGCCGGCCCTGCGCGTCCAGGCGGGTGAGCTCCTGCGGCACCACGGTGTCGAGCCCGGCGGGCATCGGCGCACCGGTCATGATGCGCACCGCCTGGCCGGGGCCCACGGGGGTGTCGAGGCGGCCGCCGGCCAGCACGGTGCCGCAGACCTCCAGCACGGTCTCGCCTTCGGTGCGCAGTGCGTGGCCGTGCAGCGCGTAGCCGTCCATCGCCGAGTTGTCGTGGGCCGGCACGTCGATCGGCGAGACGATGTCGCGTGCGAGCACGCGGCCCAGCGCCTGGCGCAGCGCCACCCGCTCGATGGTGCGCACCCGCGGCACCAGCTCGGCGATGAAGGCGCGGGCCTGGGCCACCGCGAGCGCCTCGGGGTCGTAGCCGGCGATGCGGGCGGCGATCTCGGACAGGCGGGGGGAGGCGGGCAGGTCGCTCATCGGGGTCGGGTGTCGTGCGGGGCGGTGCGCAGGCGAGGCCCGCTCAACCGCCGATGTAGCTCATCTCGATGCGTCGCCGTGCGCCGCCGCCCGCATCGGCGGCCGGCGGCAGGCTGGCGCGCAGCTCGGAATAGCGGTCGTCGCGGCGGCTCCACAGCGCGTCGATGACGCTGGTCAGCGTGGCATCGCTGGCGGCGTCACCGGCCTCGCCACGCAGCAGCGCGCGCAGGTCATGGCCGGACGAGGCGAACAGGCAGGTGTAGAGCTTGCCTTCGGTCGACAGCCGCGCGCGGTTGCAGTCGCCGCAGAAGGCCTGGGTGACGCTGGAGATCAGGCCGATCTCGCCCTGGCCATCGGCATAACGCCAGCGCTGGGCGGTCTCGCCGGGTGCCGTGGCCTCCAGCGGCTGCAGCGGCCAGTGGGCCTGCAGGCGCGCCTGCACCTCGGCCGAGGGCAGCACCTCGTCCATGCGCCAGCCGTTGCTCGCGCCGACGTCCATGTACTCGATGAAGCGCAGCACCGCGCGGCCGCCGTGGCGTTCGCGGAAGTGGCGCGCCATCGGCACGATCTCGTGCTCGTTGGTGCCGCGCTTGACCACCATGTTGACCTTGACCGAGGCGAAGCCCGCGTCGAGTGCCGCATCGATGCCGGCCAGCACGTCGGCCACCGGGAAGTCGACGTCGTTCATGCGGCGGAACACCGCGTCGTCCAGGCCGTCGAGGCTGACCGTCAGGCGCGTGAGGCCGGCGGCGGCCAGGCGGCGGGCCTCGCGCACCAGCAGCGAGCCGTTGGTCGTCAGCGTCAGGTCCAGCGGCTCGCCCTCGGGCGTGCGCAGCGCGGCCAGCATCGCCACCAGTTCGTGCAGGTGGCGGCGCAGCAGCGGCTCGCCGCCGGTCAGCCGGATCTTGCGCACGCCATGGGCGACGAACAGCCGGGCCAGCCGCGTGATCTCCTCGAAGCTCAGCAGCGAGGACTGCGGCAGGAACACGTAGTCGCGGTCGAACACCGCCTTGGGCATGCAGTAGCTGCAGCGGAAGTTGCAGCGGTCGGTCACCGAGATGCGCAGGTCGCGCAGCGGCCGGCCGCGTGCGTCATCCAGCCGTCCGGTGGCTGGCCGCAACACGTCCGGGATCACCGGCACGGCGGCCCGGTGTCGCAGATCGGCCAGTGGAATGATGGTCTCGCCCATGGTGGGTCGATTGTGCCCGTTGTGCCTGTGGCCGCCGTCCTGGCATCGGCCGGTGCCGGCCGGCCCGGGTGTGCCGGCCTGGAACGCAGGCGCAGGGCGCCGGCCGGAGCGCCTCAGCGCGTGGCGGTGGCCGGCCGCGGCGTGGCGGCGGCGCTCAGGTCCGCCCGGCGGGCGCCGTCGAAGCGGCTGGCCCAGTAGGACTGGCGCATGTCCTCGATGCGCACGGCCGCGCCGGTGCGCGGCGCGTGGATGAACTTGCCGTCGCCGACGTAGATGCCGACGTGCGAGAAGGCGCGCTTCATCGTGTTGAAGAACACCAGGTCGCCCGGCTTGAGCTCGGTGCGGTTGATGTCGAGCAGGCCGGCCGAGCGGGCCTGCTCCTCGGCCCGGCGCGGCAGCACCAGCCCGACGCTGTTCTCGAAGATGTGGCGGGTGAAACCGCTGCAGTCGAAGCCCGACTCCTCGGTGTTGCCGCCGAAGCGGTAGGGCACGCCGAGAAAGTTCATCGCCTGCATGACGAGATCGGAGGCCGTGTCGCGCACCGAGTCACGCAGGGATTGGATGGCCGCCACCGACGCACCGAGCGGGCGCAACAGGCCGCTCTCGTTCAGCAGGGACATCACCGGGGTGCCGGGCAGGGCCGGGGCGACGGGCGCCGGCTCGGTGGCCTCGGGCGCCGCCTGGACGGCGAAGGCGGCCAGCAGCAGCGCGGCGGCACCCAGTCGGCGCAACGAAGAAGCTCGCGGCGTGACAGGGTGCGCGAGACCGGCGATGGGAGGGGCGGACTTCGACATCGGCCGCGAGGATAGCAGGCTTTTTTGTGGGGAATTCTTGACGATCGTCGGTGTGGCATCAAGGATCGCCTTGATCGGCTCTTTGGATTGCCGATTTCGACCATCCCTGGAACGTGGGGGGGTCAGGCTGCGTCCAGCCAGCGTCAGTGTGCTGTCAGAGCCTGGGCCTGCAATCACGCTCCAGTCGCCGCCAGGCTGTGGGGACGCATGCCCGTCCGTCAGGCCTGCGCCCCACGTCGGGTCCGGCGAGCCCCGGTCAGCCCAGGAGACAAGCGATGAGCCAACCCGCACCGACCGCCACCGGCGGTCAGACGTATGCCGACTTCTACCGCCGCTCGATCGAGGACCGCGACGGCTTCTGGCGTGAGCAGGCCGCGTTGATCGACTGGGAGCAGCCGTTCGACCAGGTCTGTGACGACAGCCGGGCGCCGTTCGCACGCTGGTTCGTCGGCGGGCGCACCAACCTCTGCCACAACGCCGTCGATCGCCATGCGCTGGCGCATCCGGACCGGGCGGCCCTGATCTGGGTCTCGACCGAGGTCGACCGCGAGATCGTCTACAGCTTCGCCCAGCTGCAGGCCGAGGTCGAGCGCATGGCCGCCATCCTGGTCAGCCAGGGGGTGCGCCAGGGTGACCGGGTGCTGGTCTACATGCCGATGATTCCCGAGGCGGCCTTCGCGATGCTGGCCTGCGCGCGCATCGGCGCCTTGCATTCGGTGGTCTTCGGCGGCTTCGCCAGCCACAGTCTGGCCAGCCGCATCGACGATGCCGAGCCCACCGTCATCGTCAGCGCCGACGCCGGCAGCCGGGGCGGCAAGGTCGTGCCCTACAAGCCCTTGCTCGACGACGCGATCGCGCTGGCGCGGCACAAGCCGGCCGCGGTGCTGATGGTCGACCGGGGGCTGGTGCCCTTCGAGCGCGTGGCCGGCCGCGACCAGGACTACGCGGCCTTGCGCGAGCAGTTCCGTGAGGTCCGCGTGCCGGTGACCTGGCTGGAGAGCAGTGCGCCGAGCTACACGCTCTACACCAGCGGCACCACCGGCAAGCCCAAGGGCGTGCAGCGTGACACGGGCGGCTACTGCGTGGCACTGGCGGCCTCCATGCGCCACATCTATCAGGCCCGCCCGGGCGAGACCTTCTTCTCGACCAGTGACATCGGCTGGGTCGTCGGCCACAGCTACATCATCTACGGCCCGCTGATCAACGGCACCGCGACCGTCCTGTACGAAGGGCTGCCGACGCGGCCGGATGCCGGCATCTGGTGGCAGCTGGTCGAGAAGTACAAGGTGACGGTGATGTTCAGCGCGCCCACGGCCGCGCGCGTGCTCAAGAAGCAGGATCCGGCCTTCCTGACCAGGTACGACCTGTCCAGCCTGCGCTCGCTGTTCCTGGCCGGCGAGCCGCTGGACGAGCCCACCGCCACCTGGATGGCGCAGGCCATCGGCAAGCCGGTGATCGACAACTACTGGCAGACCGAGACCGGCTGGCCGATCCTGGCCGTGTGCAACGGCGTGGAGCCGGCGCCGACCAAGTTCGGCTCACCCGGCAAGGCCGTCTACGGCTTCGACGTGCGCCTGATCGACGAGACCACGGCCGAGGAGATCACCGAACCCGGCCGCAAGGGCGTGATCGCGGTCGAGGGCCCGCTGCCGCCGGGCTGCCTGCAGACGGTGTGGCGCGATGACGAGCGCTACGTGAAGACCTACTGGTCGAGCATCCATGGCCGCACCATGTACTCGACCTTCGACTGGGGCGTGAAGGATGCCGATGGCTACTTCTACATCCTCGGGCGCACCGACGACGTGATCAACGTCGCCGGCCACCGCCTGGGCACCCGCGAGATCGAGGAGAGCATCTCCAGCCACGCGGCCGTCGCCGAGGTGGCGGTGGTCGGCGTGGCCGATGCGCTCAAGGGCCAGGTGGCGGTGGCCTTCGCGGTGCTGAAGGATCCGTCGCGCGCGGCCGGCGACGAGGCGGCACGCGCCCTGGAAGCCGAGATCCTGAAGGTCGTCGATGGGCAGCTGGGCGCGGTGGCGCGGCCGGCGCGCGTGCGCTTCGTCCACGTGCTGCCCAAGACGCGCTCGGGCAAGCTGCTGCGGCGCGCGATCCAGGCGGTCTGCGAGGGGCGTGATCCGGGGGATCTGACGACGATGGAGGATCCGGGCGCGCTGCAGCAGGTCAAGGATCTGGTGCAGGCGGGCTGAGCCCTCCCGCGGTCATCGTCAGCGGCGCGCCAGAACGCCGCGGCGTCTGCTCGGGGACTCCTCCGCCTCCGTCGGCGGGGCTCGACAACGACGAAGGCCGGGCAGATGCCCGGCCTTCTTGCTTTTCGAGGTGACTGCGCCCGCCCCGGCATCGGCCGGGCGGGCGCAGGCCCTGCGTCAGAGCACCTCGGAGGCGTAGTCCGCCAGCCGTGAGCGCTCGCCGCGCGCCAGCGTGACATGGCCTGAGTGCGGCCAGCCCTTGAAGCGGTCGACCAGGTAGGTCAGGCCCGACGAGCCCTCGGTCAGGTAGGGCGTGTCGATCTGCGCCAGGTTGCCCATGCAGATGATCTTGGTGCCCGGGCCCGCACGCGTGACCAGCGTCTTCATCTGCTTGGGCGTCAGGTTCTGCGCCTCGTCGATGATGACGAACTTGTTGAGGAAGGTGCGCCCGCGCATGAAGTTCAGGCTCTTGATCTTGATCTTCGAGCGCACCAGATCCTGCGTGGCGGCGCGGCCCCACTCGCCGGCCGAGCCATCACCCTTGGCCAGCACCTCGAGGTTGTCGTCGAGCGCGCCCATCCAGGGGCCCATCTTCTCCTCCTCGGTGCCGGGCAGGAAGCCGATGTCGTCGCCGACGGGCACCGTCACCCGGGTGACGATGATCTCGGTGTAGCGGCGGTCATCGAGCACCTGGGCCAGGCCCGCGGCCAGCGTCATGAGCGTCTTGCCGGTCCCGGCGGTGCCGGTCAGGCTGACGAAGTCGATGTCCGGATCCAGCAGCAGATTGAGCGCGAAGTTCTGTTCGCGGTTGCGCGCGGTCACGCCCCAGGCGGCGTTCTTGGCGTGCGTGTAGTCCTTGAGCGTGCGCAGCACCGCGGTCTTGCCGGTGATCTCGGTGACGCGGGCGTAGAGCGCGGCCGCGCCCGGCTGCTCCAGGTAGACGAACTGGTTGATCATCAGCGCCGGGACCAGCGGGCCGCTGATGCGGTAGTAGGTGTGGCCTCCCTGCTGCCAGCTCTCCATGGTCTTGCCATGGCGCTCCCAGAAATCGGCCGGCAGCGGCAGCAGACCCGTGTAGAGCAGGTCCGAGTCCTCGAGCGTCTTGTCGTTGAGGTAGTCCTCCGCCGCCAGGCCCAGTGCGCGGGCCTTGATGCGCATGTTGATGTCCTTGGACACCAGCACGACCTCGCGCTCCGGCTGCTGCACGCGCAGGGCCTGCACCACGCCCAGGATCTGGTTGTCGGCCTTGCCCTGGGGCAGGCCCTCGGGCAGCTTGATGTCGATCAGCGTGGTCTGGAAGAACAGCTTGCCGGCGGCATCCTTGTGGCCGGTCTTGGCCAGCGGGATGCCGTCCTTGGGATCGGTGCCGCCGGCCGACTTGTCGAAGGCGGCCAGCGCATCCAGCTCCCGGCTGACCTGACGCGCATTGCGGGCGACCTCGCTCATGCCCTTCTTGTGGCCGTCGAGCTCTTCCAGCGTGATCATCGGCAGGAAGACGTCGTGTTCCTCGAAGCGGAACAGGCTCATCGGGTCGTGCATCAGCACGTTGGTGTCGAGCACGAAGAGCTTGGCCGGGCCGCTGTGGCGCGGCTTGCGGCTGCGCGGGGCGGCCGCCGTGCGCGTGCCCTGTGCCTCGACCTCGACCTTGGGCAAGGGCGGCATCTCGCGCGCCGGGGCCTTGGTCGGCAGGCCGCTGGTCGGACGCGCCGCCGGGGCCGGGGGCGTGATCGCGGGCATGGCGTCGGCCTGCGGGTCGCGCAGCTCCAGGGCATCGCTGGCCGCCTGGGCCTGGGCACGCGGTTTGGCGGCCTTCTTGCGGCTGCTCGGTGCGGCCTGGGCCTCGAAATCGGCGGTCGTCAGCAGGGCGGCCTTGGTGGCGGGCGGCTTGGGCAGGGGCATGAGCGGTCGGTCCGGCTGGATCAGGCGCCCGGTCCGGCCGCAGCACCGGACGCGTGCGCCAAACAAAAAGCCGCCCGGGTTGGCGGGCGGCTTCGGCGGGGCGGAGGCGTCAGACAGGCCGATCCGGAGGGATCCGGTTGCGGGGTGCCTGGGCGCGACAGCATGTGGACCATTATGCACAGCCGGATGACCCGTGCATGTCCGCGCGTGGTGCGGGGTCGTGGCCCCGGCACGAGGGGTGCCGGGTGATCATCGAGGGTCAGGCTGACCGGGCGCCGAGGCCCGGTCGGCGGGCCGGGTTCAGGCCGCCTTCAGGCTGTCGAGCGACTGCACCGCTTCGAGGACCTCGTCGACATGGCCGGCGACCTTGATGCCGCGCCATTCGGCCCGCAGCACGCCATTGCCGTCGATCAGGAAGGTGCTGCGCTCGATGCCCTTGACCTTCTTGCCGTACATGATCTTGTTCTTGACCACGCCGAACATGTGGCAGAGCTTCTCCTCCGTGTCGGCGATCAGCTCGTAGGGCAGCTCCAGGTTCTGCTTGAACTTGTCGTGCGAGACCATGTTGTCGCGCGACACGCCGAAGACCACGGCGCCGGCGGCCAGGAATTCCGGGTGCTTGTCGCGGAACTGCATGGCTTCCGTCGTGCAGCCCGGGGTGTGATCCTTGGGATAGAAGTACAGCACCACAGCCTTGCCGGCGAAGGCCTGCGGCGTGAACTTCACACCGCTGGTGGCGGATGCTTCAAAATCGGGCAGGGACTTGTTGAGGACAGGCGTCATGAGCGGGCCATCGGGTAAGCTCGGCCGAGCATGGTGCGGGGGTGGCGCGGCGCGCTCGGCGCGCGGGCGGCCCCGCGGGACAGCGGCCGGTGTCAGGGGGCAGCACCCCGGACACGCGGGCGCTGCATGCAGGCTCAAACGACGATTATAAAACCCTGGCCGCGGGGCTGTCGCCGGGCGGGCTTGCACGGTTGCCGCATCGCACCACGGCGTGTGGCACGCGGTGGTCTCGGACGGTCACTTCAGGCGGTCGGTACGCGCAGCAGCGCGGCCACCACCGAGCGGCCCTCGCTGGCCAGCACGTTGTAGGTCCGGCAGGCGGCGGCGGTGTCCATCGTCTCCACGCCGATGCCCGCACCGATCAGCCCGCGCAGCAGCGCCGGAGCGATGAAGCGCTGTCGCGGTCCGCTGCCGAAGATCACCACCTCGGGGCGCAGCGCCAGCACCGCGTCGAAGTGCGCGGCCTGCAGATCCTCGGGTACGGACGCGGACCAGGGCAGGGTGTCGCCGCGCCAGGGCACGATCAGGCTGTCGGTGTGGCGTGTGGCGCCGACCCAGATCTCGCCAGGACCCTGGCGCGTGATCACGTTGGTGCCGGGCAGGCTGTCGGGCTGGAATTTCAAGGCTGGGGTTCCGGAAGGCGGGCGGTCGCGCCGCGGTGGCGGCGGCGCGTGCGGGGCGCGGCGTTTAGCCGGCTAAAATTATTCATTGTGCCGTGCAAATGTCGGCAATTCCCTCTTACCACCGCGCAAAAGGTCAGCCGGCGCGGCTATCACGGGCAAGAGGGCCGTGACTTTTCGCGACCAGGCCTCCAGCGCTGCCCGCACAGCCGGGTCTTTCTCGCGCTCCAGACGAGCAGCCATCAACACCTGACCCGCGTCGATCTTGAGCACGTCGGCCAGGAGCAGCGCGAGCGGGTCGGACATGTTCCCGTGCTTCGCTGCGGCTATCGCCTGCTGCGAGTAGCCGAGCCGCTCGCCCAGTTCCCGATCGGACATCCGCCCCTCGGACATTGCCGCTTTCGCTGCGGCTATGTAGTCGCTACAGGTCTGCATGATTCCCTTTCAAGGTGGGTCAAGTTTACCAACGAAGACATGGTAGAGTCCGCTTTACCAATGTTTCATTGGTAAAGCGGGAGGGGCCTACTGTGACAGGATCAACGCAGATTGTGGTGCCGACGTTCTCAGCACTGCAGGGGACAGCTCAAGAGTCCGGGACCGGACTGTGGCGCGTCACCGTCCGGGTGCAGCGCCTGGCCATCGTCCACGAGTGGACCGGCTTTGCATCCAGCGCTGACCAGGCCAAGGGCCGCGGCATGACCGCTGCCCGTGCGGCCTGGCCGGGCTTCAGCTTCGTGCTGTCGAGCGCGGAGCGTGTCGCGTGAAACAGGCGATCGACACCCGCACGGCCGAGCTGTCCGGCCTGAGCTTTGATGAAACCGGCAACGCGCACCCGACCCCCAAGAAGGCCCGCGGCCCCTACCGCGGCGCCGTGCGGGTCGGATCGTCGAACCAGGCCGACCGCGCCCGCGCCGGCCTGACGCAGGAGGCGTGCGCCGCGCTGGCCGGCGTGAGCGTCCGGGCCCTGCGCATGTGGGAGCACTCGCGCAACCCGTCCCGGGAGTGCCCGAGGGTGCACGCCCGGGTGATTCACGTCCTGCTGCCGGCCCTGCACCGCGCCGGCCTGCGGACGACACCGCGCTACAGGGACAGCGCCACCGGCCAGACGTGGGCCGGCAAGGGGCTGATGCCCGCATGGCTGCGCCAGCGCCTGGACGCTGGCGCGCAGCTGTCCGACTTCGAGGTGAACTTCTTGTGCTCCAGCTGGATGAAACGGTTGTCCACGCACGAGATGCGGTCCCACACGGCCGTGCCGTTCTTGCGGACCTCGACGCGCTGGACGTTGCCGTTCACGCCGGCCGCCCAGTCGCTGCCGGCGTACGAGAAATGGATCCGCTGGACGATGGCGCCCTTGAAGTCGGGCATCCAGGTGACGGCCGTGCCGCCGCTGGTCGGGATCTGGTAGGCCAGCACTTTGCGGATCAGCTGCTGATCCGTGGCGGGGTTCTTCGGGTCGTACTGCAGGCCGGTGAAGCCACCCAGCGCGTACAGGGCCGGCGTTCCGGCGGAGGCGTTGTTGACGACCTCGACGAACACGTCTTCGTCGCCCAGCGCCGGCAGGTCGATGCCGCCGATTTCCTTGGCGACGACGGACAGCGCGTCACGCTCGGTCAGGTCGATGGTCAGGTGATCGGCCTGGTCGTAGACCCCGCGGTACTTGTTGAGCTTGTCCAGCTCGGTGCCGCTGATCGGGCCGAACACGACACGGGCGCCGACCTTGACCACGATTTCCGTGATGCTGGCCTTCGTGATGCTGTTCGCGCCCAGGAAGGCCAGCACGATGCGACCAAGGGTCATCTGCCAGCGCTGCACCTGCGTGGTCGAGCGCACGCCGTTGGCCACGGGATTGAAGGGGGGGAGATTCAGGTAGATCATTTGCCGGTTTCGCGCTGGGTGGATGGGCGGGCGGGGCCCTTACTTCGGCAGGAACTCGCCGACGACGGGGACGGCCATGACCTTGCGTTGGATGAACGCGGCGACGGCGAACGCGGCCAGGCTGACGCCTGCAATCTTCAGGTAAGCATTCACGGGTGGACCTCAGACAGGTGAAGGGACGGTGTTCGACTGCACCAGGCGCTTGAACGCTGGCACCTTGCTGATCACGTAGCTGGCCAGCAGGGTGGCCGCCAGGATCGTGATCAGCTCGCGGGACACCTCGGGGAGGGTGGGCAGGTAGCGGCTCACGGGGTGTGACTCTGTGCGGGGGCCTGCAGGGTGTGAAGGGCTGGCCGGGCCTACAGGCCGCGGGCCGTCTTGCCTGTAGGCGTGCGGCTCGCTTTGCCGGTTTGGCCTGCAGGCGATCGGCGCGGCGACCGACTGCCGGGGATTGACACCCGGCCCCAGGTGCGCAGCTTCTCGGCCTTCACGTACTCGATGAAATCGCCTTGCTTGAGCGCGTCGATGTCGTCGGCCGTGCACCCCATGTGAGCGGCGGCGGCCTGTCGCGTCATGTCGGGTCGATCCTCTGTTCCCGCTGCTGGCGGGTGGCCTCTGCGGCCTGGCGCTGCTCCAGCTCGGCCGCCAGGCGGCGGGCGCGGAACTCGCTGCGGATGTCGTCCAGGTGCAGGACCGCGGGCATCGCGACAGCTGCCACCAGGCCGACGACGGGGTGTGATGCCGTCTCGTGCCAGGTCCAGCTGCCGGGGGCTGCGGGCCGTCCGCGGGCGCTGCAGCGGGCCGCTCCGGCCGCATGCCGGCCAGCAGCATGGCTTCCTGGTTGCGGTTGCGGGCCGGGGCCATGTAGCCGCACCCGGGGCAGTGGTGAAACGCGAACTTGGCGTCATTGCGCTTGACATGTGCGCCCTCGAACTTGCACCAGGGGCAGGCGCGGCGGCCCAGCAGCTGCGCCATGGTCAGGACCCGGCCGGCATCGGCAGGCGGTCGGCGACCATCACCGCCAGGCGGTCGACCTTCTCGGCCAGGTGGCCGAACTCGGCCGCACCCGGCGGCAGCGCTGCAGCGGGGCCGTTCGCGGCCTCATCGGCCGCCAGGTTGCGGGCCTGTTCGATGCTGGTGCGCAGGCTCTGCCAGTGCGGCCAGCCCTCGTCACGGATCACGCCGCGCTGCTGCAGGTCTTCGGCCTGGTGCATCAGGGCGGTCAGGGTGTCGGTCAGGGTCAAGGGGATCTCCTACAGGGTGGGTTTCTGTAGGCGCCTCTGTAGAGCCGCCTACAGGGGGGACGGGTCAGGCCGACGGCAAGCCGGCGGCCTTCTCCAGGGCCGCCAGCCGGCGTTCTGCGGACTCCAGGCGGCGTTCTGCGGACTCCAGGCGGTCCAGCACGGCGGACAGCGGGGCCCGCAGGTACGCGGGGGCCAGGGCGATCAGGGCACGCAGGTTCATGACGCGCAGGTTGAGCGTCCAGGCGCCCCGCGGCCAGTGCCTGCAGGGTCGACCCGGGCCCGTCTGTGCAGACCGGGCCCGTTCTGCTAGCCGGCCCGATTCCCGGGCCTCTGGCGCGTTTTCTCGGCCGGGTCAGGGGTCAGGTGCCACCAGGGCCGAAAACGCGCGCCGTGGGTCGTTCTGGCCGATCCTGGCGCCCCTCAGTGGCGGGTAGGCGATCAGCCCGGGGCCAAGCTCCCACACTCAAGAGCCAACCCCTGCAGGCCGGCCGCCGTGATCGCCGGGCGCATCCCCGGTGGCAGGGGTAGGGGCCCCGCCTCCCCCCTTGGGGGGCTTGTGATGCCTTCGGCGGGTGAGGCATCCGCCTGAGCGGAGGCCGGGGGGCGCAGCCCCCGGGGGGCGTGCCCCGCAGGGGCGATGGACTGGCCCCCTTGGGGGCCCTCGATTCCCCCCGCGCCGCGGACCCGCGCCAGCAGCGCACGGGCCGCCGCACGGCCAGCGCCGGGGGCTGTGGACGGTGGGGGATTAGGGGGATGAATTTCCTCTTGAACCCCCTGTTGCTCCGTCTGTTGCTCCTCTGCGGCCGTCGGAGTGCAAACCGTTGTCGCGGCTTGTTTTTTTGGCTTCTCGGGTCTGTTGCTCCGTCTGTTGCTCTCGGCTGCGGGCGCACTGATGCCCACCCGGGTCGCGACTCGCAAAAAAAGCCCCTTACGCTTCTCGTTAGCGATGCGGTCGACGGTCACAAGGCGCATGCTCACCAGCTCGTCCAGGGCCGTGCGCAGGCGCTGCGCAGTCGGCCGGATAGCGCTGTGCGCCCCGGGCGCCTGGTCGAAGTCCGCCAGGGCTTCCAGCACGGCATAGCTCGTGCTGATCCGGCCCGTGGCGTGGTCAGCCATCGCCAAGAGCTCGATGTAGACGACGCGGGCCAGCCATCCCAGCTTGCGCAGCTGCATCAGCTCCAGGCCGGCCACCATGACGAAGTCCGGCGCGCTGTGGCGCGACAGGGCGACGGTGCGGACAGTGCGGCCCATCAGCGGATCCCGCAGTCCAGGTTCCACACGCTGGACTTCGTGCACGACAACGTGCACAGCTCCGCGCTGTCGACGATCGACGCCCGCGCGCTGGAGTTCAACCTGACGCTGGGCACCACGGACACCGTGCGCGCCATCGTCGAGTGCCTGGACCTGCCGCGCAACCTGTGACCCATTTCGTGTGATCGCGGGCAGGCCCCCGCCCTGTCAATCAGGGGGCCGCCGCAAGCCTTGCCGGGTCGGCGTCATAGACCCGGCACCCTTTCCACTCACACGACCAGGTCAACATGGACGAAGACGAAATCGTCGCCAGGATCAACGCCATGAGCCAGCCCGAGGAGGATTCGGGCGGCCTGCTGCAGGCGATCACGGCGACCGGCTCAAAGTACGTCGGGAGCGCGTTCGAGCAGGGTTCCTCCCTGCTGAGCGGCTACCTGTCCCGACGCATCGACATCGACCTGAACGCCCGCGCGCTGGCGACCGGCGGCACGTCGACGATGCGGGGCGATCAGCGCCCCATCAACGTGACCGCGACCGGCGGCCAGGTCGGCGCCGGATCGGTCACGGTCGGCTACAACTTCAAGGCCATGATGCCGTATCTCATCGTCGGCGCCGTCGTCTGGCTGGCGACGAAGAAGCGGGCCGGCTGATGGCTGCGGCGCAAAACGCCGCGCTCGCAGCGCAGCTCATGGGCGGTCCGGCGGCGGCCGCCAATCCCTATGCAGCGGCCGCAAGCGCTGCCGTGCAGCTGGGGTCCGCAGCGCTGGCGGGCCCCAACGAATCGGGGTCCGGCCAGTTCGACCTGCGGTCCAGCATGGACGGCAGCGGCTGGACGATCAGCACCGGCGGCAGCACGAGCAAGGCCGAGCGCACCACGACCGAGACGAGCGGGGCCACCGGCCAGGCGCAGCAGTTTGCCGGTTTGGGACTCGACAGCGGCATGGTTATGCCTGCCGCTTTCGGGCTGGTCCTGTTTCTCATCCTGAGGGGCTGAACCGTGGGCATCTTCTCCAAAAAAACGACGACGAACACCGCGTCGACGAACAACTACAACGACAACCGCACCAGCACCGTGAACGATGCCGGCGGCGGCATCGTCGGCTCACGCAACCAGTGGGACCAGTCCGTCAGCATGATGGACGGATCCGACAACAGCACGAACTACTCGGACAGCAGCACCACCAACAGCAGCAGCTGGGCCGACAACAGCCTGACGGACGCGAGCGTCCGCAGCAGCAGCACCAGCAGCCGGACCGACAACAGCCTGACGGACGCGAGCGTCCGCAGCAGCAGCACCAGCTGGTCCGACAGCAGCACCAGCAACAACAGCAGCAGCACGGTGAACAACGTGCAGGCGCTGGACGGCGGCGCCATTGCGGCCATGGGTGCCAGCGCTGCGGCGCAATCCGAGACGGCCCGCGCGATCACGCTCGCCGGCCTGGCCGCCGGCCAGGATGCGAACCGACAGGCCGTCGGCCTGGCAGTGCAGGCGCAGACCGACGCCGCCGGCTACAACGCCGCGGCGTTGGATCGGTCCTTCGGCCTGGCGCAATCCAGCCTGGCGCAGGTGGCGAAGAGCAGCGCGGATGCCATCGGCATGCAGCGCGAGAGCTTCGGACAGCTGCTGGACGTGTCGTCGCGCCTGGTCGACCAGGCGAACGAGCAAGCGGCGGCCGCGGCCAGCACGTCCGCGGCCGCCTACAGCACGGCGGCCGACTCCAGCACCGGAAACCGCACCGTCATCCTGGCGGGCCTGGCCGTCGTCGGCCTGGCCGCCGCTTTCGCATTCATGAGGCGCTGACATGCTCCAGAGCTACACCTTCAAGGGCGGCCGCCAGATCGATGCACGGGCCAACAATGTGCGCATCGAGTCCGTATCAGCTGCCGGCCGTGACGAGTCCGTCAACGTGCGTGCCGACGGTCAGGACCTGGGCATTTTCCTGCCTGGCGATGGTGTCGAATTGCCGGTTTCGGCGAAGTGCTGGCAGATCACGCCCGCAACGTCGGACGCCGTGGTCACCGTCCGCATCGGCGCCGGTCGGATCAATACCAACCGGGTGACGGGATCCGTTTCCGTCATCGACACGACCCGGATGATGGTGATGCAGAGCCGGCATTTCGTGAACTCCGCCAGCATCGCCCCGATCGCTGGGAAATTCGCTCAGGTGCAGCTGCGCAACGACTCGCAGAACCTGGGCGTTGCCATCAACTCGATCACGATCAACCCTCAGGCCACCGGCATGTGGGTCTCGGTGCACCAGCACACGGAAAAGCTCACCGGGCAGGCGGCCGGCGTCACCAGCAAGCGCATCACGAACCCTCCCGAGCAGCCCCACACGACCATCATGACCGTCAGAGAGACGTCGGCAGATTCGGAGACGCCGCGGGGCGGATCGTCCGTCCTCATGATGAACGTTATTGTGCCGGCGAACCAGTCGGCCTCCGTGCCCCTGGGTGGCGGGCCGATCGTCGTGGGCCCCAACTCAGCGCTGACGCTGTCGGCGACCGTTACTGGTGTCGTGCTGTCCGCCATCTTCGACGGCGAGATTTTCCCGTGGTGATGCGTCCGGGCTACGTGCTGGCCGCGCTGTCCGCGCTGGTGGCCCTGGCCTGGATCCGTCGTGAAACTGCAGATGAGGCAACGATGATCGACCGAGCTGAAGCCGCGCTGCGCGCGCTTTTCCCGTCCCCCGTCGACGATCTGACCACGAGCCCCGAGGGCCTGGAGCTGATTGCCGGTTTCGAGGGCCTGCGCCTGACCCCGTACCGCCTGGGCGACGGCGGCTGGACCCTCGGCCGCGGCCGCTACTTCCCCGACAGCGGCCCGCCGCCGCCGGCCCGCATCGACCTGGCGACGGCCGATCAGTGGTTCGCGGAAGACGTGGCCGACAAGGGGGAACGCTGGGTCCGCGCCTACGTCACCACGCTGGTGACGCAAGCCCAGTTCGACGCCCTGGTGTCCCTGGCCTTCAACCTTTCCCCGAGGTCGTTCCGCACCATCGCCGCAGAGGTGAACGCCGGCCGCGACCCTGAGGCCGCCGCGCTGCGCTACGTGCGCGCCGGCACCAACCTGGAACGCGGCCTGCGCCGGCGCCGCGCGGCCGAGCTGGCGATGTACCGCAGCGGATCGGAGACCCTCGCATGACCTTCAAGCCTGAACACCTGCTGTACGGCGCCGCCGGCCTGGCGGCCCTGGTGCTGGTGCTGAAGCCCAAGGCCCAGACCATCCCGACCAGCGCGGCCAACCGGGCCGCCCAGCAGCGCATGGACGCCGCCGCCCCGGCGTTCCGCGACAAGCTGTGGAAGAACTTGGACCCGGGCTTCTACATCTGACCATGGAACTGAAACCGGCATTTCTGCTGTACGGGGCCGCCGGCCTGGTCGTGCTCGGCCTGGCGGTGTACGTCGCAAAAAAAGGGGTGGCCGGTGTGGCTGTGGATGTGGTGGATGCGGCGGCTGATGCCGCTGCAGCGGTCGGCGGCAAGGCCGTGGACCTGGCCGCCGAATCCGTCAACCGCACCGGCGAAGCCCTGGGCATCCCGCGCACCGATGAGACCGAGTGCGAGCGCGCCATGCGCGAGGGCCGCACCTGGGATGCGTCCTTCGCCTGCCCGGCCGCCACGTTCCTCCGCTACGCCGTCACCGGCCAGGCCCCAGACGCCGGGCCCTATGGACAGACCGCCAAGCCCTGACACCATCCCGCCATGCTCAAGCACCGCCTACTGATGAACAGCGCCCGGAAGGGCGTCCCGCCGCGCCTGCCGGATACCGTCCGGCAGATCCTGAAGAAGGGGACCTGATGCGCTACGTTCTGTCTCGCCTGCGCGAGCCCTCCAGCTGGGCCGCGCTGGCCGCCATCATCGCGGCCGGCGCCGACGCCGCCGCCACCCGCGACCCGCAGGCCATCGGCGTGTGCGTCGCCGCTGTCCTCGGCCTGGTGCTGCCCGAGCGCCAAGGGGCCCGCCATGCATGACCCGATGACCTGGCTGAATCTGCTGCTGGTGCCCGCCGTCGGGCTGCTGCTGCTGATCCGCGACGAGCTGTCCACGCTGACCGCCATTCAGGCCACGCACACCGACCGGATCCGGAAGTTGGAGCGGGCGCAGCCCTGGCCCCGCTGACCTTCACAAACCGGCAATGCCCGTGTGCTAGGGGCGCGCATGTCGGGGAGCGGCAGCGGGCCCGCCAGGCCGTCACACATAGGATGCCCGCAGGGCCAGCCGATCACGCTGGCCGTTATGCTTTGTAGGGGGGATTCAATGTATGGCGCTGGTGGGGTACGCCCGGGTTTCGACGCAGGATCAGGACACGCGGGTGCAGTCGAGCGCTCTCCGCGCTGCCGGCGTGCGCGATGTGGTCAGCGAGACCCGCAGCGGGGCCGAAGCGCGCCCGGCGCTCGAAGCGCTGCTGACGCGTCTACAGCCCGGGGATGTCCTGATCGTCTACAAGGTGGATCGGCTGGCCCGCAGCCTGGCCGATCTGCTGCGCGTGCTGCAGGCCGTCACGTCGGCCGGTGCCACGTTCCGGAGCCTCACCGAGCCGCTGGAGACCGCCACGCCGGCCGGTCGCATGATGGTGCAGATGCTGGGCGCATTTGCCGAATTCGAGCGGGCCATCATCAGGGAGCGCTGCGCGGCCGGGATGGCCGAAGCGCGACGCGCTGGTGTGCGGTTCGGGCGGCCGCCGATTCTCACGTCCGCGCAGCGCGCGGAATGCGCCGATCTGGCCCGTCAGGGGGCCACGCTGAGCGCCATTGCTCGGCGGTTCGGGATCCATCCGGACACGGTCCGGCGCGCCATCGCCAAGGCCTGAAAGATCAGGCCCTGCGATGCTGGCAAAATCCATAGGTTTGCGGTCGTGCCCCAGTTTCCCGGTGCCGGCCGGTGTATGCCCCCGTTGCGAGCCGGAGCCCACGAGCCGTGAAGCCGATTGTCAAGTCCGCCAAGCTGTCCAACGTCTGCTACGACATCCGTGGCCCGGTGCTCGACAAGGCCCGCCAGATGGAGGACGAGGGCCACAAGATCATCAAGCTGAACATCGGCAACATCGCCGCGTTCGGCCTCGAGCCGCCTGACGAGATTGTGCAGGACATGATCCGCAACCTGCCGTCGCAGACGGCGGCCGGCTACACCGACAGCAAGGGCCTGTTCGCGCCGCGCAAGTCGGTCGTCCACTATTGCCAGGAAAAGCGCATCGCCGGCGTCACCGTCGATGATGTCTACCTCGGCAACGGCGCCTCCGAGCTCATCACGATGAGCATGAACGCGCTGCTCAACAGCGGCGACGAGATCCTGATCCCGGCGCCCGACTACCCGCTCTACACCGCCAGCGTCGCGCTGTCCGGTGGCACGCCGGTGCACTACCTGTGCGACGAGGGCAGCGACTGGTTCCCGGATCTGGCCGACATCCGCCGCAAGATCACGCCCGCCACCAAGGGCATCGTGATCATCAACCCGAACAACCCGACGGGTGCGCTCTATCCAGAGTCGCTGCTGCGCGAGATTGTCGAGATCGCGCGCCAGCACCAGCTGATCATCTTCGCCGACGAGATCTACGACAAGACGCTGTACGACGGCGAGCAGCACGTGAGCATCGCCTCGCTGGCCGAGGACGTGCTGTGCCTGACCTTCAACGGCCTGAGCAAGAACTACCGCTCGTGCGGCTACCGTGCCGGCTGGATGGTGGTCTCGGGCGACAAGCGCCACGCGCAGGACTACATCGTGGGCCTGAACATGCTGGCCAGCATGCGGCTGTGCGCGAACACGCCGGGCCAGCTGGCGATCCAGACCGCGCTCGGCGGCTACCAGAGCATCAAGGATCTGGTGGCGCCCGGCGGCCGTCTGGCGCGTCAGCGCGACCTGGCCTACGACCTGCTGAGCCAGATTCCGGGCGTCAGCGTGGTCAAGCCCAAGGGCGCGCTCTACATGTTCCCGCGGCTGGACCCGAAGATGTACCCGATCGCCAATGACCAGCAGTTCGCCTATGAGCTGCTGGCCGAGGAGAAGGTGCTGATCGTCCAGGGGACCGGTTTCAACTGGCCCTACCCGGACCACTTCCGCCTCGTCTTCCTGCCCAACTCCGACGACCTGACCGAAGCCGTCGGCCGCATCGAACGCTTCCTCGGCGGCTACCGCAAGCGCCACGGCGCCTGATCCGGCGCGCCCACCCTCTGACCGAACCACACTGGTGAACGATTCCATGAAACCCCTGAACGTGGGCCTGATCGGCCTGGGTACCGTCGGCTCCGGCGTCTTCCAGGTGCTCACCCGCAACCAGGCGGAGATCCGCCGCCGCGCTGGCCGCGGCATCGCGCTGGCCGCCGTCAACCGCCGCAACCTGGAGCAGGCGCGCGCCATCGTCGGCGACCAGGTGCCGGTGGTGGCCGACCCGATGGCCATCGTCAACGACCCGTCCATCGACATCGTGGTCGAGCTGATCGGCGGCACCACGCTGGCCCGCGAGCTGGTGCTGGCGGCGATCGCCAACGGCAAGCATGTGGTGACGGCCAACAAGGCGCTGCTGGCGGTGCACGGCACCGAGATCTTCGCCGCGGCCTCGGCCCAGGGCGTGATGGTGGCCTTCGAGGCCGCGGTGGCCGGTGGCATCCCCATCATCAAGACGGTGCGCGAGGGCCTGACCGCCAACCGCATCGCCTGGCTGGCCGGCATCATCAACGGCACCACCAACTTCATCCTGTCGGAGATGCGCGACAAGGGCCTGGACTTCGCCACCGTGCTGGCCGAGGCCCAACGCCTGGGTTACGCGGAAGCCGACCCCACCTTCGACATCGAGGGCGTGGACGCCGCGCACAAGGCCACCATCCTGTCGGCGATCGCCTTCGGTGTGCCGGTGCAGTTCGACAAGGCCCATGTCGAGGGCATCACCCAGCTGCAGGCGGCCGACATCCGCTACGCCGAGCAGCTGGGCTACCGCATCAAGCTGCTGGGCATCAGCAAGCGCCGCGACGACGTCGGCGGCATCGAGCTGCGTGTGCATCCGACGCTGGTGCCGGCCAAGCGCCTGATCGCCAACGTCGAGGGCGCGATGAACGCCGTCGTCGTCAACGGCGACGCCGTGGGCACCACGCTGTACTACGGCAAGGGCGCCGGCAGCGAGCCGACCGCCTCGGCCGTGGTGGCCGATCTGGTCGACATCGTCCGTCTGGCCACCGCCGATCCGGACCACCGCGTGCCGCATCTGGCCTTCCAGCCCGACGCGCTGTCCGACACGCCGATCCTGCCGATCGACCAGGTCGTCACCGCCTTCTACCTGCGCCTGCGCGTGGCCGACCAGACCGGCGTGCTGGCCCGCATCACCGCCATCCTGGCCGAGCACGACATCTCGATCGATGCCGTGCTGCAGCGCGAGAGCGCCGATGGCGAGAAGCAGACCGACCTGATCATCCTGACGCACGACACCGTCGAGGGCCGCATGCGCCAGGCGCTGGTGCAGATGCAGGCGCTGCCGACGGTGCTGACGCCCATCGTCAGCCTGCGCAAGGAAGAACTGAACTGATCCCGGAGGCCCGCCGCCGAGGCGGCCGCACGACCATGAAATACATCAGCACCCGAGGCGACACCACCCAACGCGGCTTCGCCGAGATCCTGCTGGAGGGCCTGGCGCCCGATGGCGGCCTGTACCTGCCCACGCACTATCCGAAGGTCGATGCGGCGACGCTGGCGCGCTGGCGTGGCGTCTACGGCGGCGGCCGTGCCGGCGGCTATGCCGACCTGGCCTTCGAGATCCTGTCGCTCTACATCGACGACATTCCGGCGGCCGACCTGAAGGCCCTGGTCGACAAGACCTACACCGCCGCCGTCTATGGCAGCGACGCCATCGTGCCGGTGCGCCGCCTCGATGGCGATCTGCACATCGAGGCCCTGTCCAACGGCCCGACGCTGGCCTTCAAGGACATGGCCATGCAGCTGCTGGGCAACCTGTTCGAGTACGAACTGGGTCGCCGCGGCCAGACGCTGAACATCCTGGGCGCCACCAGCGGCGACACCGGTTCGGCCGCCGAGTACGCGCTGCGCGGCAAGCGCGGCGTCAACGTGTTCATGCTGTCGCCCTACGGCCGCATGAGCCCGTTCCAGCAGGCGCAGATGTTCAGCCTGCAGGACGCCAACATCCACAACCTGTCGGTCGAGGGCGTGTTCGACGACTGCCAGGACATCGTCAAGGCGGTGTCCAACGATCTGGCCTTCAAGCGCCAGTACAGGATCGGCACCGTCAACTCGATCAACTGGGCCCGTCTGCTGGCCCAGGTGGTGTACTACTTCGCCGGTTATTTCCAGGTCACGACCGCGGACAGCCAGCAGGTCTCGTTCACCGTGCCCTCGGGCAACTTCGGCAATGTCTGCGCCGGCCATGTCGCGCGCATGATGGGTCTGCCGATCGCGCAGCTGGTGGTGGCCACCAACGAGAACGACGTGCTCGACGAGTTCTTCCGCACCGGCACCTACCGGGTGCGCGGCAGCGCCGAGACCTTCGAGACCTCCAGCCCCTCGATGGACATCAGCAAGGCCAGCAACTTCGAGCGCTTCGTGTTCGACCTGCTGGGCCGTGACGGTGCCCGCACCGCCGCGCTGTTCGGCCCGGCCCTGACGAAGGACGGCGGCTTCACGCTGACGGCCGAGGAGACGGCCCGCATCGCGTCCTACGGCTTCGTCTCCGGCCGCAGCAGCCATGCCGACCGTCTGGCCACGATCAAGGCCACCTGGGAGGCGCACCAGGACATGGTCGACACCCACACGGCCGACGGCCTGAAGGTGGCGCGTGAGCATCTGCAGTCCGGCACGCCGATGCTGGTGCTGGAGACGGCGCTGCCGGCCAAGTTCGCCGCCACCATCCAGGAAGCCCTGGGCCGCGATCCGCTGCGCCCGGCCGCGCTCGACGGCATCGAGGCCCTGCCCAAGCGCTTCACCGTGATGCCGGTGGACGCCGCCCGCGTGCAGGACTACATCCGCCAGCACGGCTGATCCCACCGCGCGTACGACCCAGGACCCGCCGATGGCCGAGCGCAGCCCCGATCCGTCCTCGCCCCGGCCCGCGGCCCGTCCGCTGCAGAGCCTGGCCGAGGTGATGGCGCAGATGGCGCCGGCGGCGAGCGCCCGCCGCATCCGCGACACCGAGGTGCTGCCGACCGCCCAGGCGCTGGGCCGGGTGCTGGCCCGCGCACTGGTCTCGCCGCTGGACGTGCCGCCGGCCGACAACGCCGCGATGGACGGCTACGCGGTGCGCAGCGCCGACGTGGCCGCCGCCACCGAGGCGCAGCCGCTGTGTCTGCCGGTCAGCCAGCGCATCGCCGCCGGCCATCCGGGCCAGCCGCTGCGCCCGGGCACGGCCGCGCGCATCTTCACCGGCGCCTTCCTGCCGGCCGGCGCCGACGCCGTGGTGATGCAGGAGGACGTGCAGACCGTGGCCGCAGCGGCCGGCACGGAGGGGGCCGCCGACGCGGCCTTCGGCCAGGTGCGGCTGAGCCGGCCGGTGCCCGCCGGCCAGTGGGTGCGCCGCCAGGCCGAGGACCTGCGCCACGGCGCCGAGGTGCTGGGCGTCGGCCGCCGGCTGACGCCGCAGGCCCTCGGCCTGGCCGCCACCGCCGGCGCGGCCGAGCTGTGCGTGGTGCGTCGTCCGCGGGTGGCGCTGCTGTCGACCGGCGACGAGCTGGTGATGCCGGGCCAGCCGCTGCGCCCCGGCGCGATCTACAACAGCAACCGCAGCACGCTGCAGGCGCTGGCCCTGGCCGCCGGCTGCGAGGTCACCGACCTGGGCATCGTGCCCGACCGCCTGGAGGCCACCCGCGCCGTGCTGCGCGAGGCGGCGCGCGACCACGACCTGATCCTGAGCTCGGGCGGCGTCTCCTTCGGCGAGGAGGACCACATCCAGCCCGCCGTCGCCGCCGAGGGCTGGCTGCACCACTGGCAGGTGGCGATGAAGCCGGGCAAGCCCATGGTCTTCGGCGCGGTGCGGCGGGGTGCGGCCGAGGCCGCCGCTGCCGGGCCGGCCGCAGGGCCCGCCGATCACGGTGATCCCCTGTCCGAGGCGCTGTTCATGGGCCTGCCGGGCAATCCGGTCTCCAGCTTCGTCACCTTCCTGATGGCGGTCGCGCCGGTGCTGCGTCTGCTGCAGGGCGCAGCGGCCGAAGGCCCGGCGGCGCTGGGCGTGCGCGCCGGTTTCGACTGGCCGAAGCCCGATCGCCGGCGCGAGTTCCTGCGCGGGCGCATCGAGGCCGACGGCACGGTCAGCCTCTACCCGAACCAGAGCTCCGGCGTGCTGACCTCGGCCGCCTGGGCCGACGTGCTGGTCGATCTGCCGGCGCTGCAGCCGGTGCGCCGTGGCGACATCGTGCAGGTGCTGCCGCTGGCGGCGCTGATCGCCTGTTGATGCGTCAGGTGGCCCATCCGCCGCCCGGCCCGCGGCCGAAGGTCCGCCATGCGGCGCCCGGCGCAGCGGGTGCGCCACGGCATCGGCCGCCGCGTGCCTGCGGTTTCCCGCGCGCCTGCGCCTCCTCCTCCACCCGCCCGAGCCCGCGCCGATGAGCCTGCAGATCCGCTACTTCGCTTCCCTGCGCGAGGCCCTGGGCCCGGGCGAAGCCGTCGCCCATCACGAGGGCCTGACCCTGGGCGCGCTGCGTGACGCGCTGATCGCGCGTGGCGGCGTTCATGCGCAGGTACTGGCCCGCGGCCGCGTGCTGCGCTGCGCGCTCGACCAGGTGATGGCCGACGAATCGGCCGTGGTGCGCGACGGCGCCGAGGTGGCCTTCTTCCCGCCGGTGACCGGCGGCTGAACGCGCGCCGCCCGCCCTCGCCACGCCGCATCGAGCCGCCGACCATGACCCAGACCGCCGACCCCGTCGCCCGCGTGCGCATCCAGCAGGCCGACTTCGACCTCGGGGCCGAGGTCGCCGCGCTGCGGGCCGGTGATCCGGCCGTCGGTGCGGTCTGCAGCTTCGTCGGCACCGTGCGCGACCGCCACGCGCCGGGCGATCCGGGCGCGGTGCAGGCGATGGCGCTCGAACACTATCCGGGCATGACCGAGCGCGCGATCGAGGCCATGATCGACGAGGCCCTGCGCCGCTTCGACATCCGCGCCGCCCGCGTCATCCACCGCGTCGGCGATCTGCTGCCCGGTGACCAGATCGTGCTGGTCGTCGTCAGCTCGGCCCACCGCGGCGAGAGCTTCCGCGCCTGCGAGTTCCTGATGGACTGGCTCAAGACCGAGGCGCCGTTCTGGAAGAAGGAGACGGCGGCCGACGGC
The DNA here is from genome assembly GCF_038066575.1 of Pseudaquabacterium rugosum. Taxonomy (NCBI): domain Bacteria; kingdom Pseudomonadati; phylum Pseudomonadota; class Betaproteobacteria; order Burkholderiales; family Sphaerotilaceae; genus Pseudaquabacterium; species Pseudaquabacterium rugosum. The sequence continues at coordinate 87,401 of NZ_JBBUTF010000013.1, forward strand.
TCGGCGCAGTGGATCGACGCCCGCGTCAGCGACGACGCGGCGCTGGCGCGCTGGGGGATCCGGTCGGGCAACGCAGGCGCGTGCGCGTCGGACGCCACGTCGCCGCTCCCGGCCCCGAGCGCAGCCCCGATCACGCCGCCGACCGCCTGAGCCGCGATGTCGCCCGACTGGACCGCCTCCCTCACGCCGCTGCACGCACTGGCCGTCGCGGCCGGCGCGGCCGGCGGTGCCCTGCTGCGCTGGGTGTGCTCGACCGCGCTGAACGCGCTGTGGCCGGCGCTGCCGCCCGGCACGCTGCTGGTCAACCTGATCGGCGGCGCCGGCATCGGCACGGCGATGGCGGTGTTCGCCCGCTGGCCGGACGAGACGCTGCGTCTGCTGATCGTCACCGGGCTGCTGGGCGGGCTGACCACCTTCTCCAGCTTCTCGGCCGAATCGCTGGGCCTGCTGCTGCGCGGCGACTGGGCGGCGGCCGTCCTGCACACCCTGGTCCACGTGCTGGGCGCGCTGGCCTGCACCGCCGTCGCCTTCCACCTGACCCGCACCTGGCTGGGGGCCTGAGGCCCGTGCACCCCTGCCACAGGACGACGCCCGCGTGCACCCTGCGCGGACATGCCCACCGGCCGCGGACGGACGCAGCGCGCCGTGGCGCCTCCATCGTTTACCCTAGTCCATGCTTTCCGTCGTGACGCCGCTTCCTCCGATGACCGAACCCGTGCTGCAGGCGCCCGATGCCACCACGCTGCGCCAGGCCCTGGGCCGCTACGCGACCGGCGTGGCCCTGGTCTGCTGCCGACCCGACGGCGCCGCGCCGCTGGGCCTGACCGTCAACTCCTTCGCCGCGCTGTCGCTGCAGCCGGCGCTGGTGCTGTGGTCGCTGCGCTGCGAGAGCACCGCGCTGCCGGCCTTCGACGCCGCCGGGCACTTCAGCGTCAGCGTGCTCGGCCTGGCGCACCAGGGCCTGTCGCAGCGCTTCGCCTCGCGCGAGCCGGACAAGTTCGCCGACGGCGCGTGGTTCGACGCACCGAACACCGGCGCGCCGCTGCTGGCCGACGCGCTGGCGCTGTTCGAGTGCCGCACCGTCTCGCGCCAGGTCATCGGCGACCACGTGCTCTACGTCGGCGAGGTGCTGGGGCTGAGCCAGCGGGCGGGCGAGCCGCTGCTGTTCCAGGGCGGCGGCTACCAGCGGCTGGCGCTGCCGGGGCAGGGCGGCTGAGGTCCGCCGACGGTTCCGCGCCGTCCTGAGCGGCCCGACATGGTCCGCCCCGGCGGGCGGGCGCTGGTGCGGCGCGCGGCCCGGCTCAGTTCAGCCAGACCGCGCCGTGCGGCGCGTCGGCCGCCGCCACCGGGGCGGCGGGCGCCACGGGCAGTCCCCAGTCGGCCTGCCGCAGCGCCTGTTCCAGCAGGCGCAACAGGGCGCTGGACAGGTCCGGATCCAGTTGCAGCGCCAGTGCGCGGCCGCCGCCGTCGCGCAGGCGGATCGCCAGCCCGCCACCTTGCGGGCGCGGCCCCAGGTCCACGGTCTGCGGCAGCAGCGGCTCGGCGCCCAGCGGTTCGCTCGCCGGCATCGAGCGGTCGAAGGGCTGGCTGAAATCGGCGCCGGGCAGCTCGCGCGTGCGGGCGACCTCGGCCATCAGCGCCCGGGCCTCGGGCACCAGCAGCGGTGGCGGGGTGCCGGCGGCCGCCAGGGTCGACGTCGTCGGCGCCAGCTGGGCGCGGCCCACCAGGTCGACGAAGGGCGCCCAGATCATCGACAGCAGGCGGCGCGTCAGCCACACCGACAGCAGCTCGCCGCCGCGGGTGCGCACCTGCCAGAGGATGCGGTCGGCCGGCGCGTCGTAGCGCAGATGCATCTGGTGGATGTCCATCGCCGGATTCTAGGAAGCGGCTCCGGTGCGCCGGCAGCCGCCGCGGCGGCCAGCGTGCAGGCCCGGTGCGACGGATGCCCCGGATCGGCCTGCGGTGGCGGCCGATCCGCCGCTGGGTGGGGTCCGTCCGTGGCCGCCGGGCCCGGATCCACGCGAGCTTGCGCCAGCGCAATCCGGCCGCTTTCGGCCGCATCCGGTCGCCATCGTCGGCCGTTCCGCCCCGCGCCGCGGGCTTGAAATGCGCGGCCCGCCGCCCCATGTGCCGCTTCAGTTGACGATCCCCACGGAGGCACCCGATGCGTCTCGACAAGCTCACCACCGCGTTCCAGCAGGCCCTGGCCGAGGCCCAGAGCCTGGCCGTCGGGCGTGACAACCCCTACATCGAGCCGGCCCATCTGCTGGCGTCCATGCTCGACCAGACGGACGGCCCCAAGGCCTTGCTGGAGCGTGCCGGGGCCAACGTGGCCGCGCTCAAGACCGCGATGGACACCGCCATCCAGGGCCTGCCGCAGGTGCAGGGCGGTGGCCAGACCCAGGCCGGCCGTGATCTGGTCCAGCTGCTGCAGGCGGCCGACAAGGAGGCCACCCGCCGCGGCGACAGCTTCATCGCCAGCGAGATGTTCCTGCTCGCCCTGGCCGACGCCAAGAGCGACATCGGCGGCGTGGTGCGCGGTCACGGCCTGACCCGCAAGTCGCTGGAGGCCGCGATCGAGGCCGTGCGTGGCGGCCAGAAGGTCGATTCCGCCGAGGCCGAGGGCCAGCGCGAGGCGCTCAAGAAGTACACGCTCGATCTGACCGAGCGCGCCCGTCTGGGCAAGCTCGACCCGGTGATCGGCCGCGACGACGAGATCCGCCGCGCGATCCAGGTGCTGCAGCGCCGCAGCAAGAACAACCCGGTGCTGATCGGCGAGCCGGGCGTGGGCAAGACCGCCATCGTCGAGGGCCTGGCCCAGCGCATCGTCGCCGGCGAGGTGCCCGACACCCTGCGTGACAAGCAGGTGCTGGTGCTGGACATGGCCGGCCTGCTGGCCGGCGCCAAGTACCGCGGCGAGTTCGAGGAGCGGCTGAAGGCCGTGCTCAAGGAGGTGGCCGCCGAGGAGGGGCGCATCATCCTGTTCATCGACGAGATCCACACCATGGTCGGCGCCGGCAAGGCCGAGGGCGCGATCGACGCCGGCAACATGCTCAAGCCCGCGCTGGCCCGAGGCGAGCTGCATTGCATCGGCGCCACCACCCTCGACGAGTACCGCAAATATGTCGAGAAGGACGCGGCCCTGGAGCGCCGCTTCCAGAAGGTGCTGGTCGACGAGCCGACGGTGGAGGCGACGATCGCCATCCTGCGCGGCCTGCAGGAGAAGTACGAGGTGCACCACGGCGTGGAGATCACCGACCCGGCCATCGTCGCCGCGGCCGAGCTGTCCCACCGCTACATCACCGACCGCTTCCTGCCCGACAAGGCGATCGACCTGATCGACGAGGCCGCGGCCAAGATCAAGATCGAGATCGACTCCAAGCCCGAGGTGATGGACAAGCTCGATCGCCGCATGATCCAGCTGAAGATCGAGCGCGAGGCGGTCAAGAAGGAGACCGACGAGGCCTCGATCAAGCGCATGGGCCTGATCGAGGAGGAGATCGCCAAGCTCGAGCGTGAATACGCCGATCTTGAGGAGATCTGGAAGGCCGAGAAGGCGCAGGCCCAGGGCTCGGCCCAGGTCAAGGAGGAGATCGACCGCACCAAGTTCCAGATCGAGGAGCTCAAGCGCAAGGGCGACTTCAACCGCGTGGCCGAGCTGCAGTACGGCAAGCTGCCCGAGCTGGAGAAGAAGCTCAAGGAGGCGCAGGACAAGGAGGCCGGCAAGAAGGCGGGCGGCGCCGGGCCGCAGCTGCTGCGCACGATGGTCGGTGCCGAGGAGATCGCCGAGGTGGTCTCGCGCGCGACCGGCATTCCGGTGTCCAAGCTGATGCAGGGCGAGCGCGACAAGCTGCTGCAGATGGAAGACCGGCTGCACCAGCGCGTGGTCGGCCAGGACGAGGCCATCGTGGCCGTCTCGGACGCCATCCGCCGCAGCCGGGCCGGCCTGTCCGACCCGAACCGCCCGCTGGGCAGCTTCCTGTTCCTGGGCCCCACGGGCGTGGGCAAGACCGAGCTGTGCAAGGCGCTGGCCGGCTTCCTGTTCGACTCGGAAGACCACATGGTGCGCATCGACATGAGCGAGTTCATGGAGAAGCACTCGGTCAGCCGGCTGATCGGGGCGCCCCCTGGCTATGTCGGTTATGACGAGGGCGGCTACCTGACGGAAGCGGTGCGCCGCAAGCCGTACTCGGTGCTGCTGCTCGACGAGGTCGAGAAGGCCCATCCGGACGTGTTCAACGTGCTGCTGCAGGTGCTCGACGACGGCCGCCTGACCGATGGCCAGGGCCGCACCGTGGACTTCAAGAACACCGTCATCGTGATGACCAGCAACCTGGGCTCGCACCAGATCATGGCCATGGCCGGCGAGGACAGCGAGCTGATCCGCGAGGCGGTGATGGGCGAGGTCAAGCAGCACTTCCGGCCCGAGTTCCTCAACCGCATCGACGAGACCGTGGTCTTCCACGCGCTGGGCGAGGCCCACATCGCCTCGATCGCGCGCATCCAGCTCAAGGGGCTGGAGGCCCGCCTGGCGGCGATGGACATGCGGCTGGAGGTGTCGGAGGCCGCGCTGGCCGAGATCGCCAAGGTCGGCTTCGATCCGGTGTTCGGCGCCCGCCCGCTCAAGCGCGCGATCCAGGCCCGCATCGAGAACCCGGTGGCCAAGCTGATCCTGCAGGGCCGCTTCGGCCCCAAGGACGTGATCCCGGTCGACATCGTCGACGGCGCCTTCAGCTTCGGCCGCACCGTCCACTGACGCGGTCCGCCGGACGCCACGCCAGCGGCGTGGCCGTCCCCTTCCAGCAGACGCCGTGGAACCGGCTCCGCCGGGCCACTGGCGTCGCCCCCCTCGGGGGGAGCGGCCTTGGCCGCTTCGGGGGGGTTACCTTCTCGCGGCCATGATGTGCCGCGCCTGCACATAGCCGAACGCGAAATCCACGCTCTCGGCGATGTCGCGCGCGGTCGCCGCGCGCTCCTTCTCGGTCATGAAGAAGGCCAGATCGGCGGTGTGGCGGATGTAGCGTGGCACCAGTCGGTTCAGCGCCACGCAGGCCACGTCGGCCAGCAGATCGGCGTTCTCGCCGATGGCCGGATAGCGCGGAGCCATCGCCACCACGGCGTCGAAGACGGCCTTCTCGTGGGCGTTGTGGACAGAGGAGAAATCCAGGTCGGGCATCGTCGTGGGCTGTGAAGGCGGTACTGCTCCGGCATTTCGGCAGGCCTGCGGCTGGCTTGAATCCGCGGGCGGCCGCTCCCGTGGGTCCGGTGTGCGGCCGGTCACGCCGTGGCGCTGTCCGTCGGTCGGAGGGGCTGCGGTGCGCGGCCAGTGTGGGGGGGCGATCGGCTGGCCGTCCGTTACAAGTTGTGCGGATGCCGGGCCTGGACCTCGACCGGGCGGCGGCGCGCGCCGGATGGTGACACGCCACGAGGCGGCCTCGGCCTTCAGCGCGCCTGCCGTCCCCCTGCGGATGCGGGTGTGACCGCCGCGCCGGCGAAGAAGCGGCTGGGCGGCATGCCGACCTGGCGGCGCACCATGGCCGAGAAGGCGCTGGGATGGGCGTAGCCGAGTTCGGCCGCGATCCAGGCCATCGGCCGGCCCTGGGCGGCCAGGCTCAGGGCCTGAGCCAGCAGCACCTGCTCGCGCCAGAGGCCGAAGCGGGTCGACAGCTGCTGCTGGAACAGCCGGGCCAGCGTGCGCGGGCTGGCACCGACATCGCGTGACCAGTCGGCCAGTGTCGCGTGGCGGCAGGGTGCGTCCAGCACGGCCTGGCACAGCGCGCGCAGGCGCTTGTCCTGCGGCATCGGCACGCCCAGTGGCACCGGGGCGGCGCGCCGGAGCTCATCGCGCAGCAGGGCAGCCAGCAGGTCCTCGCGCCGCCGGCTGCGGGCGTCGGGCGCGGGCGGCGGCGGGGTCTGCGGGCCTTCATCGCCGCGCAGCGGCCGGTCCGCCTGCGGATCGAGCTGCTCGACCAGCGCCCGTGTCAGCGCGCTGACCTCGAGCACGCGGCACTGGTGCCAGGCGGTCAGGTCGGGCGGGCCGGCCTCGGTCATGGCGGCGGCCAGTTCCGGCGCGGTCCAGGGGCCGCAGACGCCGGCCTCCTGGTGCAGGTAGAGCGTGACCAGCGTGACCGGCTCCAGCACCGTCACCGCATGTTCGACGCCGGGCGGGATCCACAGTGCGCGCGATGGCGGCACCAGGTAGGTGCCGTGCTCGGCCTGCAGCCGGGTCACGCCCTCCAGCGCGAAGGCGAGCTGGGCCCAGTCGTGGCGGTGGGCGTCGACCCGTTCATGCGGATCCAGCCGGCGCAGGCGGGCGCGCAGCGGCCGTGCGGCCGTCGGCTGGTGGACGCTGGCGGTCAGCGGGGCAAGGGCGCGGGCGGTCGACATTGGCCGTTTCTCGACAGGACTTGGCTTGTCATCGTAAATCTGCCGCGGGTCACCCGCCTAGCATCGGGTCCATGCATGACACCTCCGACCCCGCGACCGACCCCGCGGCCCTGCGCCAGGATGCCCGCACCATCGGCCTGATCGGCCTGGCCCACGGCAGCTCGCACTTCTTCCACCTGCTGCTGCCGCCGATGTTCCCGTGGCTGATCGAGGCCTTCGGTCTGAGCTACGCGCAACTGGGTTTTCTGGTCTCGTTGTTCTTCGTCATCTCGGGCGTGGGGCAGGCGCTGTCGGGCTTCCTGGTCGATCGCATCGGCGCGCGGCCCATCCTGTTCGTCGCGCTGGGCTGCTTCGTCGCCTCGTCGTTGGTGGCGGCCACGGCCCAGGGCTATGGCGCGCTGATGCTGGCGGCCGCGCTGGCGGGCTGCGGCAACGCACCGTTCCATCCGGTGGACTTCACCATCCTCAACAAGCGGGTGTCGGCGCCGCGCCTGGGCCATGCCTTCGCGGTGCACGGCATCAGCGGCAATCTGGGCTGGGCGACCGCGCCGGTGTTCCTGGCCGGGCTGACGGCGGCCAGCGGCTCCTGGCGCGTGGCCTATGTCGGCGCGGCGGTGCTCGCCCTGGTGGTGATGGGCCTGCTGTGGTGGCAGCGCGCGGCGATCGACGACCGCGCCGGTGCCTGGGCCCACGAGCGGCCGGCCGCCGCGCCCGCCAGCGGCGCGGCCGCGCCGGTGCCCGCTGCCGAGCATCCGATGGCCTTCCTGCGCCTGCCCTCGGTCTGGCTGTGCTTCTCGTTCTTCTTCTGGACCACGGTCGCGTTGTCGGCGATCCAGAGCTATGCCGGACCGGCGCTGCGCCAGATGTACGGCCTGCCGCTGGGCTGGACCACGCTGGTGGTCACCGGCTACATGTTGTGCGGGGCGGCCGGCATGGTGGCCGGCGGCTTCCTGGCGGCACGCGCGCAGCGGCTGGAACGCATCATCGCCGCCGGCATGCTGGCCTGCGCGCTGGCCATGCTGCTGGTGGCCAGCGGCCATCTGCCGGGCGGTGTGGCGCTGGTCCTGGTCGCGCTGTCGGGGCTGGGCACGGGGCTGGCCGGGCCGTCGCGCGACATGCTGATCCGCCGCGCCTCACCGCCGGGGGCCACCGGCCGGGTCTACGGCACCGTCTATTCGGGGCTGGACCTGGGTTTCGCCAGCGCGGCGCCGCTGCTGGGCCGGCTGATGGACGAGGGGGCCGCGCCCTGGATCTTCGGGGTCTCGGCGCTGGCGCTGCTGGCCGGGGTGGCGTCGGCGGCGCTGGTCGGCCGCGGACTGGCGGCGCGCCAGCGCCAGGCGCAGGCGGGCACGGCTGCCAACGTGCGGGCGGCCTGAGGCACACGGACCGATGTTCCGGCCCGATGTCCCGGGCCAGAGAGGTGTCGTGCCGGTGGTGCCGGGCCAGAGGTACGGGGCCAGAGGTACGGGGCCCGATGCGCCGGGCCCGACGGCCCTGTTCCGTTCGGCCCGACGGCCGATGCCCCACGGTCCTGTGTCGACCGGACGTGCGCGGCCGGGGCTGCCCGCCGCGCGCCGCTACAGTCGGGCGTCATGACTGACGCACCGATCCGCCCGGCCGGCCATCTGCTGGTCGAGGCCCTCATCGCCCAGGGCGTGGACACCGTCTTCGGCGTGCCGGGCGAGAGCTATCTGGCCGTGCTCGACGGCCTGTACGAGCACAGCGAGCGCATCCGCTTCATCACCTGCCGCCACGAGGGCGGCGCGGCCTTCATGGCCGAGGCCCAGGGCAAGCTCGGGCCCTTGCCGGGCGTGTGCTTCGTCACCCGCGGACCCGGTGCGGCCAATGCGGCCATCGGCCTGCACACCGCGTTCCAGGATTCGACGCCGATGGTGCTGCTCGTCGGCCAGGTGGCGGCCGGCCAGCGCGACCGCGAGGCCTTCCAGGAACTCGACTACCGCCAGGTCTTCGGCCCCGGCACGCTGGGCATGGCCAAGTGGGTGGCCGAGGTCGGTTCCGCCGAGCGCCTGCCCGAATACGTGGCCCGCGCCTTCCACACCGCGCAGCAGGGCCGCCCCGGCCCGGTGGTGCTGGTGCTGCCCGAGGACATGCTGCGCCAGCCGGTGGCCGTGCCGGTGCTGCCGCAGGCCCGCCCGGCCCAGGCCTGGCCGGCACCGGGCGCGCTGCGCGACCTGCGCCGCCTGCTGCTCGACAGCCAGCGGCCGCTGGTGATCGCCGGGGGCAGCGGCTGGACGGCGGGCTCGGCGCGTGCGCTGCAGCGCTTCGCCGAGGCCTGGCAACTGCCGGTGGCCTGCGGCTTCCGTTTCCAGGACACCTTCGACAACCACCACCCGAACCATGCCGGCGACGTCGGCATCGGCCTCTCGCCGGCACTCGCGCGCCGCGTGCGCGAGGCCGATCTGCTGATCGCCCTCGGCGTGCGCCTGGGCGAGATGACGACCGGTGGCTACCAGCTGATCGAGGCCCCGCGCCCGGCGCAGCGCCTGGTCCACATCCAGGCCGGTGCCGAGGAGCTGGGCCGGGTCTATGCGGCCGATCTGATGCTGCACGCCGGCATGGACGCCGCGGCCCGCGCGCTCGAAGGCCTGAGCCCGCCGCCGCAACTGCCCTGGGCGGACTGGACCGCCGGCGCGCGTGCCGATGCGCTGGCCCACCGCGCCGCGCCGGCGCAGGCGGTCGAGCCGCTGGATCTGGCCCGCGTGCTGCAGACCGTGCAGGCGATGGCGCCGGCCGACACGGTCTACACCAACGGGGCCGGCAACTTCAGCGTCTGGCTGCACCGCCACGTGGCCTACGCCGGCCTGCAGCACCACGGTCGCACCCAGCTGGCCTGCACCAGTGGCGCGATGGGTTACGGCCTGCCGGCCGCGGTGGCCGCGGCCTTGTTGCAGCCGCAGCGCACGGTGGTCAACGTCGCTGGTGACGGTGATGTGCTGATGACCAGCCAGGAGATGGCCACGGCCGTCGCCCATGGCGCCAATGGCGGGGCCGGGCGGCTGGTCGTGCTGGTGGTCGACAACGGCGGCTACGGCACGATCCGCATGCACCAGGAGCGCCACCATCCGGGCCGCGTCTGCGGCACCACGCTGCACAACCCGGACTTCGCCGCGCTGGCCCGCGCCTACGGCTGGCGGGCGGCCCGGGTCGAGCGCACCGCGGACTTCGCCGCCGCCTTCGCCCAGGCGCTGGAGCCCGGCGCGCCGATGCTGATCCACCTGCCGCACCCGGCCGAGATCAGCACGCCGCGCGCCACGCTGAGCGCCATCCGCGAGGCGGCGCTGCAGGCCCGGTCAGCGGCCTGAACGGACGGCCTGAACGGGTGGACTGACCGGCCGGCCCGGGCGGTCGGGTGGGGCGGGGCGGGCGCTCGGCCGGCCGGCCCGTGCGCCGCTCAGATCACGACCTTGCCGCCGGTGCCCAGCATCGCGAAGTCGACATAGCTGGAGACCCCGCGGCTGCGGTTGCTGAAGTCCAGCGCGTAGCCACCGAGATCGACCTGCAGCCGCTCGACCGTGCTCGACAGCCGGGCCGCCGACGGCGTGCCGACGACCGCCTCGATCGCCCGCACCAGCGCCTTGGCCGCGACATAGCCTTCGATCGAGCGCCCCGACAGGTCGGCGTCGTCGCTGGCCAGGCGCAGCGCCTGGTATTCGTGGGCCACGCTGCGGTAGCGGCCGCGGGTCAGCGGCAGCACGGTGGTGAAGGCATAGCCGCGGGCCTGCTCGGGGCCGAGGGCGCGCAGCAGTGCATCGGTGTCGATCACCGAGCTGCCGTAGACCAGCGTGCCGTTGGCCGGGCCCGCGCGCAGCTGGCGCATGACCTCGATGCCCGCCGCGGTGGTGGCGGCCAGGAACAGCACCTGGGGCTGCGCCCGCTGCACCTCGGCCACGGCCTTGGCCACGTCCAGCGTGTTGCGGGCATAGCCGGCCTTGACCGTGAGCTGCAGCTCGTAGCGCTGGGCCGATTCGGCGGCGCCGGCCAGCACGTCGCGGCCGAAGCCGTCGTCCTGGTAGAGCACCCCGACGCGCTCCAGGCCGAGCGCCGCCATCTGGCGGAACAGCCGCGAGACCTCGGCCCGGTAGCTGGCCTTGACCGGCCAGATGTGCGGTGCGGCCAGCACCGTGGTCGCACCGGAGGCCGCGCCGATCATCGGCATGTCCTGGCGCTGCAGCACGCCGTCACGGGCCAGCGCCTCGATGTTGGCCGTGCCCACCGAGCCGAGCAGGGCGACGGGCGCGTGCTCGTCGATCAGCGCGCGCACCTGGCGCACGGTCTCCTCGGGCCTTTGCTGGTCGTCACGGCTGACGAGCTTCAGCGGGCGGCCGCCGATGCCGCCGCGGTCGTTGACCGCCTCGATCATCAACCGGGCACCGGCGCGCAGCGCCTTGCCGGTGACGGCCTGGGTGCCGCTGTAGGGCGCGACCTGGCCGATCACGATCGGCCCCTCGGCGGCATGGATGCGCTGGGCGAAGGTGCCGCCCAGGGCCGCCGGCAGCAGGCGCAGGCAGTCCCGGCGTGTGAAGGCGGAGGGGGGCGACGGCAGACGGGTCGGCGATGACATCGGGGGGCGGGAGCTGGACAAGGCAGGGGGGCGATCCGGGTCCGAGGCGGCCTGGATCGTGCATTTCGTCACAGCTTAGTCATTCACCCTGGATGATGCATGGGTTTCAACCCGTATCCGGGGGGCTTTGCCGCCTCCCCGCACGACCTGCGCGCCGAACGCACGAGGCCTGCGTCATCCGTGGGTGGTGCGCAAGACGGGAATCGAACCCGTACGCCCGAAGGGCGGCGGATTTTAAGTCCGCTACGTCTACCAGTTCCGTCACTCGCGCGCCACTGGCGATGATACGCGGTGCCTCGCCACGGAACCCGCGTGGGCCTCTGGATCGGGCGGGTGTGGCCGATCAGCCGTGAACGCGGCCCGCCGGTCCGGCCTCGGGGCCGGCCTGCGCCACCGCTTCGGGCGCCTCACCGGGTTCCGGATCCGGCAGGCTCAGCAGGTGCACCGGTTCATGCAGGCCCAGCCAGTGGCCGGCGGCCCGCGCCAGCAACCGGCCGTCACCGGTCGTCAGCAGTTCGACCTGACCGCCCGGTGCGCCGTGGCCATCACCGCCGCAGGCCAGGCCCAGCAGGTCGGCACAGCGGCGCGCGACGGCCTCGCCGGTGTCGATCAGCCGCACCTGCGGGCCCAGGCGTCGCTGCAGCAGCGGCGCCACCAGCGGGTAGTGCGTGCAGCCGAGGGCGACCGCATCGACATCGGCCTCGCGCAGCGTGCGGGCATGGCCGTCGAGGGCGGCCTCCAGCGGCGTCGGGTCCAGCGGGGCCAGCTCGATCGCGTCGGCCAGGCCGGGGCAGGGCAGGCGCAGCATCTGCACATGCGGCGGGGTGTGCTCGTCGAGCAGGCGCTGCACCCGCGGGCTGCGCAGCGTGCCACGGGTGGCCATCACCGCCACGCGGCCGTTGCGGCTGGCCGCCACCGCCGGCTTGATGCCGGGCTCGACGCCGACCAGCGGCAGTGTCGGCCAGCGCTGGCGCAGGCTGGCGATGGCCTGCGTGGTGCCGGTGTTGCACGCCACCAGGATCAGATCGGCGCCGCGCGCCAGCAGCGCCTCGGCCAGCTGCAGGCAACGGGCCTCGATCCAGTGTGCGGGCCGGTCGCCCCAGGGTGTGTGGCGCGAGTCGGCAAGGTAGCTGCAATCCACCGCGGGCAGACTGCGCCGCAGGGCCGCCAGCACCGACAGCCCGCCGACACCGGAATCGAAGATGCCGATGCGGGGGGCCGTGGCGCGGTCAGAAGACATCCGTGCAGTCTACGGGCAGCCGTGCCGGGGCCGGTGGCCTGCGGGTCTGCCCCAGGGTGTGGGCATCGGCCAATCCTGCAAAATAGAACGATCGTTCGTTTTGTTTTGGGGCCCTGCACGCATCCGGGCCGCGACGGCCTGCACGGTGGCCGGGTACCCCCCCGCATAGAATCCGCAGATTTTCTGCAGACCTGACAGACAGCCTCCGAGGAGCCGCTTCCCATGAAGATCCTGGTCCCCGTCAAGCGGGTGGTCGACTACAACGTCAAGGTGCGCGTCAAGAGCGACGGCACGGACGTGGACATCGCCAACGTGAAGATGAGCATGAACCCCTTCGACGAGATCGCCATCGAGGAGGCGGTCCGGCTGAAGGAAAAGGGCGTGGCCACCGAGGTCATCGCCGTGTCCTGCGGCGTCACGCAGTGCCAGGAGACGCTGCGCACCGCGCTCGCCATCGGCGCCGACCGTGCCGTGCTGGTCGAGACCGATGTCGAGCTGCAGCCGCTGGCCGTGGCCAAGCTGCTCAAGGCGCTGGTCGAGCAGGAGCAGCCCGGCCTCGTCATCCTCGGCAAGCAGGCCATCGATGACGACTGCAACCAGACCGGCCAGATGCTGGCCGCGCTCGCCAATCTGCCGCAGGCCACCTTCGCCAGCAAGGTCGAGGTGGCCGATAGCGCCGTGGCCGTCACCCGCGAGATCGACGGCGGCCTGGAGACGCTCAAGCTGGCCCTGCCGGCCGTGGTCACCACCGACCTGCGCCTGAACGAGCCGCGCTACGTCACCCTGCCCAACATCATGAAGGCCAAGAAGAAGCCGCTGGCCGTGGTCAAGCCGGCGGACCTCGGCGTGGACGTGGCCCCGCGCCTGACCACGCTGTCGGTGACCGAGCCGCCCAGGCGCGGCGCCGGCATCCAGGTGCCCGACGTCGCCACGCTGGTCGACAAGCTCAAGAACGACGCCAAGGTGATCTGAACATGCCCGTCCTCGTCATTGCCGAACACGACCACGCCAGCCTGAAGCCGGCCACGCTGAACACGGTGACGGCGGCCGCGGCCTGCGGCGCCGAGGTCCACGTGCTGGTGGCTGGATCGAACGCCGGTGCCGCCGCCGCCGCGGCCGCGCAGATCGCCGGCGTGGCCCGCGTGCTGCAGGTCGACGACGCCAGCCTGGCCCACGGCCTGGCCGAGAACGTCGCCGCCACCGTGCTGAGCGTCGCCCGCGACTACAGCCATGTGCTGTTCGCGGCGACCGCCGGCGGCAAGAACGCCGCCCCGCGCGTGGCCGCGCTGCTGGACGTCGCCCAGATCAGCGAGATCACCAAGGTCGTCGCCGCCGACACCTTCGAGCGCCCGATCTACGCCGGCAACGCGATCGCCACCGTGCGCAGCGCGGATGCGGTCAAGGTCATCACCGTGCGCACGACGGCCTTCGATGCGGCCGCTGCCACCGGCGGCTCAGCCGCCGTGACGACGGTGCCTGCCGCCGCGGCCGACGCCCGCTCGGCCTGGGTCAGCGCCGAGCTCGCCAAGAGCGACCGGCCCGAGCTGACGGCCGCCAAGGTCATCGTCTCCGGTGGTCGCGCGCTGGGCTCCAGCGAGCAGTTCAACGCCGTGCTCACGCCGCTGGCCGACAAGCTGGGCGCAGCACTCGGCGCCAGCCGGGCGGCGGTGGATGCCGGTTATGCGCCCAACGACTGGCAGGTCGGCCAGACCGGCAAGGTCGTCGCCCCGCAGCTCTACGTGGCCGCCGGCATCTCCGGCGCCATCCAGCACCTGGCCGGCATGAAGGACTCCAAGGTGATCGTCGCGATCAACAAGGATCCCGAGGCGCCGATCTTCAGCGTCGCCGACTACGGCTTGCAGGCGGATCTGTTCATGGCCGTGCCCGAGCTGGTGTCCAAGCTCTGATGTTGCCGTGGCTGCCGCGCACCGGACGCCGGTGCGCCGTGGCCTGACCTCCGGACGCGGCCGCCGTGGCGGCCCGTCCCACCCGCAAGGCGTCCGCAGAGACGCCTTTTTTGTGCCCGCCGGACGGCGCCGCGCCGCCGCGACGGAACCCGACAGGAGACCCGCGATGCACTACCAGGCCCCGATCAAGGACCAGCTGTTCGTCATGCGCCATCTGGCCGGACTCGATGCGCTGGCCGCGCTGCCCGGCTTCGAGGACGCCGGCAGCGAGACGGCCCAGGCCGTGCTCGAGGAGTGCGCACGCTATGCGCAGGACGTGGCCGCCCCGCTCAACCGCGACGGTGACCGTCAGCCGGCACGGCTGGTCGATGGCCGGGTGACGACCACGCCCGGCTGGTCCGCCGCCTTCCGCCAGTACGTCGATGGCGGCTGGCAGGGCCTGCCGCATCCGCCGGCCGTCGGCGGCCAGGGGCTGCCCAAGCTCCTCCATGCGGCCTGCATCGAGATGGTCAACAGTGCCAATCTGTCCTTCGCGCTGTGTCCCTTGCTGACCGATGGCGCGATCGAGGCGCTGCTGACCGCCGGCAGTCCGCAGCAGCAGGCCACCTGCATTCCGCCGCTGATCGACGGCCGCTGGACCGGCACGATGAACCTGACGGAGCCGCAGGCCGGCTCCGATCTGGCGGCGGTGCGCACGCGGGCCGAGCCGCAGGCCGACGGCAGCTACCGCCTGTTCGGCACCAAGATCTTCATCACCTACGGGGATCACGATCTGGCCGACAACATCCTGCACCTGGTGCTGGCCCGCATCGCCGGTGCGCCCGAGGGGGTCAAGGGCCTGTCGCTGTTCCTGTGCCCGAAGTGGCGCTTCGGCCCCGACGGCGCGCGCGGCGAGCGCAACGACGTGCAGTGCGTGAGCCTGGAACACAAGCTGGGCATCCAGGCCAGCCCGACCGCGGTGCTGCAGTACGGCGACCAGGGCGGCGCCTGGGCCGAGCGCATCGGCGAGCCGGGCCGTGGCCTGGAGTACATGTTCATCATGATGAACGCCGCCCGCTATGCGGTGGGCGTGCAGGGCATCGCGTTGGCCGAACGGGCCTACCAGCAGGCCGTGCGTTATGCCCGCGACCGCGTGCAGGGCCGGCCGGTGGACGGCAGCGTGCGCCACGGCGTGCCCATCATCCGCCACCCGGACGTGCAGCGCCTGCTGCTGACCATGCGGGCGCAGACCGAGTCACACCGGGCGATGGCCTTCGTGGCCGCGGCCGCCCATGACCAGGCCGTGGCCCATCCGGAGGCGGCCGTGCGCGCCGGCGCCCAGGCCCGCTACGAGCTGCTGGTGCCGATCCTCAAGGGCAGCGCCACCGAGATGAGCCAGTGGGTGGCCAGCCAGGCCGTGCAGGTGCATGGCGGCATGGGTTTCATCGAGGAGACCGGTGTCGCCCAGCACTACCGCGATGCCAAGATCCTCAGCATCTACGAGGGCACGACGGCGATCCAGGCCAATGACCTGATCGGCCGCAAGATGGTGCGCGACGGCGGTGCGGCCGCCCTGTCCCTGGCCGACGACGTGAGGCTCACCGAACAGGCGCTGGCCGGGCGCACCGACAGCGCTGACGCGCAGGCCGTGCTGCGCCCTCTGCGCACCGCGCGCGAGGCCTGGCAGCAGGCCGTCGCCCATGTGCTGGCCCAGGCGGCCGGCGCACCGGCGGCGGTGCATGCGGGCAGCGTGCCCTGTCTGTTGCTGGGCGGGCTGCTGGTCGGTGGCTGGCAGATGGCGCGTGCGCTGCTGGTGGCCGAGGACCGGCTGGCCGCCGGTGAGGATCCGATCTTCATGCGCGCCAAGATCGCCACCGCCCGCTGCCATGCCGACCAGGTGCTGAGTCAGGCGCCTGCGCTGCTGACGGCCATCGTCGACGGGCCGGCCGCGATCGCCGCCATGCCCGAGGACGCGTACTGACCGACACCGATGGCCGTGGCCGTCCCGGACCGCGGCCCGACACCCGCCGCCCTGTGCGGCCTCAGGAGACTTGCCATGACCGTTCCCGCCCGCTGGCCGATCCAGCCCGCGTCTCTGCGCCTGCCGGTGATCGCCGCGCCCATGTTCATCGTCTCGACGCCGGCGCTCGTGATCGCGCAGTGCCGGGCCGGCATCCTGGGCTCGCTGCCGGCGCTCAACGCCCGACCGGCGGCCCAGCTCGACGACTGGCTGGCCGAGATCGATGCCGCGCTGGTCGATCCGGCCGCACCCGGCGGCCGCCTGCCCTATGCGGTCAACCTGATCGTCCACCGCAGCAACGAGCGGCTGGAACAGGATCTGGCCGTGCTGGAACGGCACCGCGTGCCGCTGGTCATCACCAGCCTGGGGGCGCGCCCCGAGGTCAACCAGGCGGTCCATGGCTGGGGCGGCGTGGTGATGCACGACGTGATCCACGACGCCTTCGCCCGCAAGGCGATCGACAAGGGTGCCGATGGCCTGATCGCCGTGGCCGCCGGTGCCGGTGGACATGCCGGCACGCTCAGTCCCTTCGCGCTGCTGTCGGAGATCCGGCGCTGGTTCGACGGCCCGCTGGCGCTGTCGGGCAGCCTGGCCACCGGCGGTGCGATCCTCGCCGCACAGGCCGCCGGTGCGGACTTCGCCTACATCGGCTCGCCCTTCATCGCCACCGATGAGGCACGCGCCACGCCCGCCTACAAGCAGTGCATCGTCGATTCGGCCAGCGCCGACATCGTCTACACCGATCTCTTCACCGGCGTGCACGGCAACTACCTCAAGGCCAGCGTGCGCGCGGCCGGGCTGGATCCGGAGGCCTTGCCGCGCAGTGATCCGTCCCGCATGGATTTCGGCGGCGACACTGCCGCCAAGGCCTGGAAGGACATCTGGGGTTGTGGCCAGGGCATCGGCGTGGTCGACCGCGTGCAGCCGGTCGCCGCCCTGGTCACGCGGTGGGCCGACGAGTACGCCGAGACCCGGGCGCGACTGCGGGTCTGACTCCGGCCGGATCCGGTGCTCAGGCGTTCAGGCGCTCAGGTACCGTCGCCGTCGGGCGTGACCCGTTGCAGCGTGCAGTCGCAGCCCTCGCCGGCCGCGATCCAGCGACGGACCCACCGTGTGCGCAGGCCGATGAGCAGGCGTGCCGGTGACCTGTGCGCGGATGCACTGCGGGCGGTCGGCCGGTCGGCTGCGGGGGCGGCCGTCGGGGCGAGCGCACCGCAGTGATAACGCCCGGCCTCGGCGTTCCAGCGCAGCATCCGGCAGCGCCCCCGCAGGCGCAGGCTCAGCAGCACGCCCAGCGGGCAGGGCGCCCAGGTACAGCACACGCCGCAGCCGTTGCAGGGCGCGCCGGGCCGGGGTTGGGGCGGGGCCGCGGGCTCCAGCAGGATCACGCGGCGCTCGTCCGCATCGGGCGTGCGCCACATCAAGTCGCGCGCCCGATGGCCGACAAGCACCTGTCGGCGGGGGTCGGCAAGGTGGGCGCCGGATCCGCGGTGCCGCGTGCGGGAACAACGGTGTTACAGTGCCGCCCCATGAATTAAGGTCCTTTCGTGCCCCTCGTCGACGTTCTCCGCGTCGCCGAGGCTGGTCGCTAATCCGCCAACCGGTGAAGCCGTGCCGCGGAAGGTTTTTCAACCCATCGGAGTCCTGGAAACCGGGACGGAAGGTGAGCGCAAGATGATGCAGCAAAGCAGGTCCAACTCGTACCTGTTCGGGGGCAACGCCCCGTATGTCGAGGAACTCTACGAGGCCTACCTCGACAACCCGGGCAGCGTGCCCGAGCAATGGCGCGATTATTTCGACGCCCTGCAGCACGTGCCGGCCGTCGACGGCACGGACGGTCGCGACGTGGCCCATGCGCCCGTCGTCGAGTCCTTCGCCCAGCGCGCCAAGTCCAACGCCTTCGCCGTCAAGGCGTCGTCGACGGATCTCGCGGTCGCCCGCAAGCAGGTCCACGTCCAGTCGCTGATCGCCGCGTACCGCAACGTCGGCGCCCGCTGGGCCGATCTCGATCCGCTCAAGCGCACCGAGCGTCCGAAGATCCCCGAACTCGAACCGGCGTTCTACGACCTGTCCGAGTCCGACATGGACATCACGTTCTCCGCCGCCAACACGTATTTCGGCAAGGAGAACATGAGCCTGCGCGACATGCTGCAGGCCCTGCGCGAGACCTACTGCGGCACCATCGGCGCCGAGTTCAACCACATCACCGACCAGACGCAGAAGCGCTGGTGGCAGCAGAAGCTC
Source organism: Pseudaquabacterium rugosum (assembly GCF_038066575.1). Taxonomy (NCBI): domain Bacteria; kingdom Pseudomonadati; phylum Pseudomonadota; class Betaproteobacteria; order Burkholderiales; family Sphaerotilaceae; genus Pseudaquabacterium; species Pseudaquabacterium rugosum. The sequence continues at coordinate 105,760 of NZ_JBBUTF010000013.1, forward strand.
GAAGGCATCCGCTCCAAGCCGGCCTTCAACGCCAGCCAGAAGAAGCACATCCTCGACCGCCTGACCGCGGCCGAAGGCCTCGAACGCTACCTGCACACCAAGTACGTCGGCCAGAAGCGCTTCTCGCTGGAAGGTGGCGAGTCGTTCATCGCCGCGATGGATGCGCTGATCCAGCAGGCCGGTGAGAAGGGCGTGCAGGAGATCGTGATCGGCATGGCCCACCGCGGCCGTCTGAACGTGCTGGTCAACACCCTGGGCAAGATGCCCAAGGACCTGTTCGCCGAGTTCGACCACACCGCGCCGGAAGACCTGCCCGCCGGTGACGTCAAGTACCACCAGGGCTTCAGCTCGGACATCTCCACCATCGGTGGACCGGTGCACCTGAGCCTGGCCTTCAACCCCTCCCACCTGGAAATCGTGAATCCGGTGGTCGAGGGCTCGGTGCGCGCCCGCATGGACCGCCGCGGCGACAAGCAGGGCGCCCAGGTGCTGCCGGTGCTGGTGCACGGCGACTCGGCCTTCGGTGGCCAGGGCGTGAACCAGGAAACGCTGATGCTGTCGGAGACCCGCGGGTACTCCACCGGCGGCACGGTGCACCTGATCATCAACAACCAGATCGGCTTCACCACCAGCGACCCGCGCGACCTGCGCTCGACGCTGTACTGCACCGACATCGTCAAGATGGTCGAGTCGCCGGTGCTGCACGTCAACGGTGACGATCCGGAAGCCGTCGTGCTGGCCACGCAGCTGGCGCTGGAATTCCGCATGACGTTCCGCAAGGACGTCGTGGTCGACATCATCTGCTTCCGCAAGCTGGGTCACAACGAGCAGGACACCCCTGCGCTGACCCAGCCGCTGATGTACAAGAAGATCGCGGCCCATCCCGGCACCCGCCGTCTGTACGCCGACAAGCTGGCCACCCAGGGTCTGGGCGACACGCTGGGCGACGACATGGTCAAGGCCTATCGCGCCGCCATGGACGAGGGCCGCCACACCGTCGATCCGGTCATCAGCAACTTCAAGAGCAAGTACGCGGTCGACTGGTCGCCGTTCGTCGGCAAGAAGTGGACGGACGCCGCGGACACCGCCATTCCGCTGACCGAGTGGAAGCGCCTGTCCGAGCGTCTGACGACCTTCCCGGCGTCGGTCAATCTGCACCCGCTGGTCAAGAAGGTCTATGACGACCGCGCGGCCATGGGCCGGGGCGACGTCAACGTCGACTGGGGCATGGGCGAGCACATGGCCTTCGCCTCGCTGGTGGCCTCGGGCTACGCGGTTCGCCTGTCGGGCGAGGACTGCGGCCGCGGCACCTTCACCCACCGCCACGCGGTCATCCACGACCAGAAGCGCGAGAAGTGGGACGAAGGCACCTACGTGCCGCTGGAGCACGTGGCCGACAACCAGGCGCCGTTCGTCGTCATCGACTCGATCCTGTCGGAAGAGGCGGTGCTGGGCTTCGAGTACGGCTATGCCGGTTCCGAGCCGAACGCGCTGGTGATCTGGGAAGCCCAGTTCGGCGACTTCGCCAACGGCGCGCAGGTGGTGATCGACCAGTTCATCGCCTCGGGCGAGGTGAAGTGGGGTCGCGCCAACGGCCTGGTGATGATGCTGCCGCACGGCTATGAAGGCCAGGGCCCCGAGCACAGCTCGGCGCGTCTGGAGCGCTTCATGCAGCTGGCCGCCGACAACAACATGCAGATCGTGCAGCCGACCACGGCCAGCCAGATCTTCCATGTGCTGCGTCGCCAGGTGGTGCGCCAGTTCCGCAAGCCGCTGGTCATCATGACCCCGAAGTCGCTGCTGCGGAACAAGGAAGCCACCTCGCCGCTGGCCGACTTCACCAAGGGCGGTTTCCAGACCGTGATCCCGGAGCAGAACGACACGATCGCGGCCGACAAGGTCAAGCGCGTGATCTGCTGCTCGGGCAAGGTCTACTACGACCTGGTCAAGAAGCGCGAGGACAAGAAGGCCTACGACACGGCGATCATCCGGGTCGAGCAGCTCTACCCGTTCCCGCACAAGGCCTTCGCCGCCGAGCTCAAGAAGTACCCGAACGTCACCGACATCGTGTGGTGCCAGGACGAGCCGCAGAACCAGGGCGCCTGGTTCTTCGTGCAGCACTACATCCACGAGAACATGCTCGACGGTCAGAAGCTGGGCTACGCAGGACGTGCGCCGTCCGCGTCGCCGGCGGTCGGCTACGCCCATCTGCACCAGGAGCAGCAGAAGGCCTTGCTGGACCAGGCCTTCGCCAAGCTCAAGGGCTTCGTCCTGACCAAGTGACCGGAATCCGTGCCGGATGCGGCGCAGGCCTCGTGCCATGCGCCGTTCCGGCACCGGGACGTGCCGGGTGCACGTCCCTTCCGCCTCCGCTGATCCCCCTCATTTTTCCAGACACTCCGCGCTCGCGAGGCCTGATCCGGCCCGGGCGTGACGGCCACACGCCGCCGTCGCACCCCTTCAGCCGGTCCTGCATGACCCTCCGGCAGGCTGCCGCGCGCGCTCACCGATACCGAGAACATCATGGCAATCGTCGAAGTCAAGGTTCCCCAACTGTCCGAATCGGTGGCCGAGGCCACCCTGCTGCAATGGAAGAAGAAGCCCGGCGAAGCCGTGGCCGTCGATGAGATCCTGATCGAGATCGAGACCGACAAGGTCGTGCTCGAAGTGCCGGCCCCGTCGGCCGGCGTGCTGGCCGAGCTGGTCGTCGCCGACGGCGGCACCGTGGTCAGCGACCAGCTGATCGCCCGCATCGACACCGAAGGCAAGGCCGGCGCCGCCGCCCCGGCCCCGGCCGTCGCCGCCCCGGCCGCTGCGCCCGTCGCCGCGGCTGCGGCCCCGGCTGCCACCGGTGGCAGCAAGAGCGACGTGGCCATGCCCGCCGCCGCCAAGCTGATGGCCGACAACGGTCTGGCCGCCGGCTCCGTCGCCGGTACCGGCAAGGATGGCCGCATCACCAAGGGTGACGTGCTGGGTGCCGTCGCCACCGGTGCCGCCGCGCCGAAGGCCGCTCCGGCACCGGCACCGGCCGCCGCGCCCAAGCCGGCGCTGCAGCAGGTCGCCGCACCCGTGGCCAACCTGGGTGACCGCCCGGAGCAGCGCGTGCCGATGAGCCGCCTGCGCGCCCGCGTCGCCGAGCGTCTGCTGCAGTCGCAGTCGACCAACGCCATCCTGACGACCTTCAACGAAGTGAACATGGCCCCGGTGATGGCCATGCGCAAGAAGTTCCAGGACAAGTTCGAGAAGGAACACGGCGTCAAGCTGGGCTTCATGAGCTTCTTCGTCAAGGCCGCGGTCGCCGCGCTGAAGAAGTTCCCGGTCCTGAACGCCTCGGTCGACGGCAACGACATCGTCTACCACGGCTACTTCGACATCGGCATCGCGGTGGGTTCGCCGCGCGGTCTGGTGGTGCCCATCCTGCGCAACGCCGACCAGATGACCTTCGCCGAGATCGAGAAGAAGATCGCCGAGTACGGTCAGAAGGCGCGTGACGGCAAGCTGGGTCTGGAAGAGCTGACCGGCGGCACCTTCTCGATCTCCAATGGCGGCACCTTCGGCTCGATGCTGTCGACGCCGATCATCAACCCGCCGCAGTCGGCCATCCTGGGCGTGCACGCGACCAAGGACCGCGCCGTGGTCGAGAACGGCGAAGTCGTCGTCCGTCCGATCAACTACCTGGCGATGAGCTACGACCACCGCATCATCGACGGCCGCGAAGCCGTGCTGGGCCTGGTGACGATGAAGGAAGCGCTGGAAGACCCGGCGCGCCTGCTGTTCGACATCTGAGCGGCACCGGCGTCAGCGCCTGCTGACGCCTGATCCGAGGGGCCTGGCCGGTGGCCGGCCCCGGGTGATCCATGCGACGCGCGGCCCGGCAGGGGCTGCCGCGTCCGGCTTCCGTCCCACCAGGAATTTCCCATGTCCAAGTCATTCGATGTCGTCGTGATCGGTGCCGGTCCCGGCGGCTACATCGCGGCCATCCGTGCCGCCCAGCTGGGTTTCAACGTCGCCTGCGTCGACGCGTGGAAGAACGACAAGGGCGGTCCCGCCCCCGGCGGCACCTGCACCAACGTCGGTTGCATCCCGTCGAAGGCGCTGCTGCAGTCGTCCGAGCACTACGAGCACGCGCTGCACCACTTCGGCGACCACGGCATCACCGTCGGTGACGTCAAGATGGATGTCGCGAAGATGGTCGGCCGCAAGGCCAACGTCGTGAAGCAGAACAACGACGGCATCCTCTACCTGTTCAAGAAGAACAAGGTCAGCTTCTTCCACGGTCTGGCGAGCTTCACCAAGGCCGTCGACGGTGGCTACGAGCTGGCCGTGGCCGGCGACAAGCCCGAGACGCTGACGGCCAGGCAGGTCATCATCGCCACCGGCTCGAACGCCCGCGCGCTGCCCGGCACCCCGTTCGACGAGGAGAAGGTGCTGTCCAACGACGGCGCGCTGCGCATCGGCGCGGTGCCGGCCAGGCTGGGCGTCATCGGCTCGGGCGTGATCGGCCTGGAGATGGGCTCGGTCTGGCGCCGTCTGGGTGCCGAAGTCACCGTCCTCGAAGCCATGCCCACCTTCCTGGGCGCGGCCGACGAGGCCGTGGCCAAGGAGGCGCTCAAGTGCTTCCAGAAGCAGGGCCTGAAGTTCGAGTTCGGCGTCAAGGTCGGCGAGATCCAGACCGCCGGCGAAGGCGTCTCGATCGCCTACACCAACGCCAAGGGTGAGGCGCAGACGCTGGCCGTCGACAAGCTGATCATCTCGATCGGCCGCACCGCCAACACCAACGGCCTGAACGCCGAGGCCGTCGGCCTGAAGCTCGACGAGCGCGGCGCCATCGTCGTGGACGACGAGTGCCGGACCAACCTGCCGGGCGTCTGGGCCGTCGGCGACGTGGTGCGCGGCCCGATGCTGGCGCACAAGGCCGAGGAAGAAGGCGTGGCGGTCGCCGAGCGCATCGCCGGCCAGCACGGCCATGTCGATTTCGCGCTGGTGCCGTGGGTCATCTACACCTCGCCCGAGATCGCGTGGGTGGGCCGCACCGAGCAGCAGCTCAAGGCCGACGGCGTCGCCTACAAGGCCGGCCAGTTCCCCTTCCTGGCCAACGGCCGCGCCCGCGCGCTGGGTGACACCACCGGTTTCGTCAAGTTCCTGGCCGATGCCAAGACCGACGAGATCCTGGGCGTGCACATCGTCGGTCCGTTCGCCAGCGAGCTGATCGCCGAGGCCTGCGTGGCCATGGCCTTCAAGGCCAGCGCCGAGGACATCGCGCGCATCTGCCACGCCCATCCGTCGCTCAGCGAGAGCACCAAGGAAGCGGCGCTGGCCGTGGACAAGCGCACGCTGAACTTCTGATCGTCCCCGCGTCGCCGTGCGCCGGCCCTGTGCCGGCGGCGGTGGCCGGCCGACAACCGGGTCAGACCCGGCGGCCTCCGCACACCCAGGAAAGGGGCGGCCTTCGTGCCGCCCCTTCGTCCGCCCGGGCCTTCCCCAGACGCCTTCCCGCGATGACCTCCGTCACCGAGCTGTACCACCAGACCCTGGCCGAACGCGGCTACACGCCCGACGAGGCTCAGTTGCGTGCCGTGGCCGCCCTGCAGCGCTGCCAGGACGAATGGGCCGCCTACAAGGCCCGCCGCGGCAACGCGATCACCAAGATGCTGGTGCGCCCGCCGATTCCGCGCGGCGTCTACATGTACGGTGGCGTCGGGCGCGGCAAGAGCTTCCTGATGGACTGCTTCTTCCAGGCCGTGCCGCTGCAGCGCAAGACCCGGCTGCACTTCCACGAGTTCATGCGCGAGGTGCACCGCGAGCTGCAGGAGCTCAAGGGCACGGTCAACCCGCTCGACGAGCTGGGCCGCCGCGTGGCGCGCCGCTACCGCCTGATCTGCTTCGACGAGTTCCACATCGCCGACGTCACCGACGCGATGATCCTGCACCGCATGCTGGAGGCGCTCTACGCCAACCGCGTGTCGATCGTCACCACCAGCAACTTCCACCCCGACGAGCTGTATCCGAACGGCCTGCACCGCGACCGCATCCTGCCGGCCATCGCGCTGCTCAAGGACAAGATCGAGGTGCTCAACGTGGACGCCGGCACCGACTACCGCCGGCGCACGCTGGAGCATGTGCAGCTCTACCACACGCCGCTGGACGAGGCGGCCGAGGCCGCGCTCAAGGCCACCTTCGAGGAGCTGGCCGAGGCGCGTGAGGAGGATCCGGTGCTGCACATCGAGCACCGTGAGCTGCCGGCGCGCCGGCGGGCCGGCGGCGTGGTCTGGTTCGACTTCCGCACCCTGTGCGGCGGCCCGCGCTCGCAGAACGACTATCTCGAGATCGCGCAGCAGTTCCATACCGTCATCCTGAGCGGTGTGCCGCACATGCCGCCGCGCATGGCCAGCGAGGCGCGCCGCTTCACGCTGCTGGTCGACGTGATGTACGACCGCCGCTGCAAGCTGATCCTGTCGGCGGCCGTGCCGCCCGAACAGCTCTACACCGAGGGGCCGCTCTCGCACGAGTTCCCGCGCACGATCAGCCGCCTGCAGGAGATGCAGTCGGCCGAGTACCTGGCGCTGGAGCGGCGCGAGGTCGACACCCGCATCACCTGAGGGCCGTGCCGGTGGACAGAGACGGAACGAGTCCCCTCGTGGCCGCTGCCGGGCCACGGGCGCGTGCGGGCGTCCGCGGCGCGGTCGTGGAGGCGGGCAGGGCGGTGGGTGCGGTGGGTGCGTCAGGTCGCTCGCCGCTGCGGCTGGGCTTGCTGCTGGCCGCCGTGCTGGCCGCGTCGCCGGTTCTGGCCCAGGGGGCGCTGGACGACGAGCTCACCCTGCGCCAGCGCGCCGAGATCCACGAGACACGCGAGCGCGCGCGGGCCGACCATGAGCAGGTGCTGGCCGACTGCGCCCGTCGCTGGGCGATGAACGACTGCGTGTCGCGCGCCCGTGAGCAGCTGCGCGGGCTGCTGCGGCCCTTGCAGGAGGCCGAGCAGGTGCTCGACGACGACCGGCGCCTGCGTCGGGCCGCCCAGCGTCAGCGCGCGGCCGACCGCCGCCGCATCGACGGCACGCCCTGAGCCGGGTGCGGCCTGCCGTGGCCGGCACCGCGCCGCGGCGGACCGGCCTTCGGCCTCAGGGCAGGGCCTCGATGCGCACCAGCGCGATCGAGATGTTGTCGCCGGCGCCACCGGCGCGCTGACGGGCGCGTGCCACCAGGTTCTCCGCCGCCTCGCGCGGCGGCAGGCGGTCCAGCACCATGCCGAGCTCGCGCGTCGTGTAGTAGTGCCACAGACCGTCGCTGCAGACCATCAGCGTGTCGCCGGGCCGCAGCTCGTCATAGTGGGCCAGCACCACCGGCGGATCGACCGGCGTGCCCAGGCAGCCGGTCAGCAGATTGGCCTGCGGGTGGTTGGCGGCCTGCTCCTCGGTCAGCTTGCCTTCGTCCATCAGGCGCTGCACATAGGAGTGGTCGATGCTGCGGGTCAGCATCTCGGCGCCACGGAAGTGGTAGATGCGGCTGTCGCCCGCATGCACGCCGACACAGCTCATGCCCGGCCCCAGCAGGAAGGCGGCGATCGTGCTGTGCGGCTCTTCCTCGGTGGCGATGGCCGTCAGCTTGATCATCAGGTGCGATTCCAGCACCAGCTGGCGCAGCAGCTCACCCGCATCGTCCTTGCCGGGCAGGTGGCGCTCGAACAGCTGCCGTGCCGTCAGCAGCACCTGGTCGGCGGCCTTGCGGCCGCCGCTCTTGCCACCCATGCCATCGGCGAGCACCGCCATCAGGCAGCCCTTGATGCGGGCGTGCTGGAAGATCTCGACCTGGTCCTGCTGATAGGCCCGGTCACCGCGGTGCAGGGCGGTGGCGGCCTGCAGACGGTAGGCCGCGGGGGCTTGTGTGCTCAGGGGCAGGTTCATGGCGCGCGACTATAAACTCCGGGTCATGGACGGCGGTGTGTCGATGGACGGGAACCTGCATTCGCCACAGCGACGGCTGATCGAGCTGCGCATCGCGCATGCCGAGCTGGACGCCCGCATCGACGGCTGGGCCGTCACGCCGGACGAGGCTCGTGAGGACGATCTGGCGCTGCGCCGGTTGAAGAAGCGCCGCCTGCGCCTGCGCGACGAGATCGCCTGTCTGGAGCGGCTGATCGAGCCGCGCGAGCCCGCGTGAATCCCGTGGATCGTCCGTCCGACGCACCGGCTCATGGCGTCGATTCTGCGTCCGTCGAGGCGTCGGCACCGGTCGTCCCCCCGCGGCAAGGGGAGGGGGTCGTGGCAACGGTGCAGTCCACCACGCCCACCACGCCCACCACGCGTGAGGCCTTCCACCGCCTGGTCGACAGCCTGATGGGTGCGCCGGCCCTTCAGGTGTGCGAGCCGCCGGCCCGCATCGGTGCCGAAGCCGATGCCGTGGCCGACGACGCCCTGTGGGGCGAATCCTCGACCGATCCGCAGGCCGCGGAGGCCGTGGCCGACGATGCCCTCGACGAGGCCACGCTGTGCGCGGCGGTGGCCACCGCGCTGGCGCCCGGCGGGCTGCTGTCGCAGGCCGATGCCGGCTTCGTCGAGCGCGAGCCGCAGCAGCGGCTGGCCGCGGCGATGGCGCGCGCCATCGTGCGCCGCGAGCCGCTGGTGGCCGAGGCCGGTACCGGCGTCGGCAAGACCTTCGCCTACCTCGTGCCGCTGCTGCTGTCGGGCCGCCGTGCGCTGGTCTCGACCGCCACCAAGAGCCTGCAGGACCAGCTCTTCCTGCGCGACCTGCCGCGCCTGCGTGACACGCTGGGCAAGCCGGTCAAGCTGGCCCTGCTCAAGGGCCGCACCAGCTATCTGTGCCTGCACCGCATGGCCCAGGCGCGCGAGAGCGGCAGCTTCCCCGACCGCCAGTCGATCCGCGCGCTGGCCCGCATCGAGACCTGGGCCGCGGCCACCCGCAGCGGCGACCTGGCCGAGATCGACGGCCTGGACGATCGCAGCCCGGTGATCCCGCTGGTCACCTCCACCCGCGACAACTGCCTGGGCCAGGAGTGCCCGCGCTGGCGCGACTGCCACGTCGTCAAGGCGCGGCGTGAGGCGATGGCCGCCGATCTGGTGGTCGTCAACCACCACCTGTTCTTCGCCGACCTGTCGCTGCGCGATTCGGGCGTGGCCGAGCTGCTGCCCAGCGTCGACGCGGCGGTCTTCGACGAGGCCCACCAGCTGGTCGAGACCGGTCTGCAGTTCCTCGGCCAGCAACTGGGCAGCAGCCAGCTGCTGGACTACGCGCGCGATCTGCTGGCTGCCGGCCAGAGCCTGGCCCGCGGTCTGGCCGACTGGCCACGCGTGGCCGGTGCGCTGGAGCTGGCGGCGCGGGATCTGCGGCTGGCCAGTGCGGGACCGCTGCGTGAGCTGCGCGGCGTGGTCAAGCTGCGCTGGGACGAACGGGCGGGTCAGGCCGCGTTCCAGCAGGCCCTGGAAAGCCTGGCCCAGGCGGCCGACGCGGCGCAGGATGCACTGGTCGCGGTCGAAGGCGCGGCCCCTGAGTTCGGCCGTCTGGCCGAGCGTGGCGAGCTGCTGGCCCGTCGCGCCCGGGCCTTCGCCGCGCCACCGGCGCTCGAGCGCGTGCGCTGGATCGACGTCGGTCCGCGGGATGCACGGCTGATCGAGTCGCCGCTGCACATCCGCGACCTGTTCACCGAGCAGCGCGCACTCGCGCCGCGGGCCTGGATCTTCACCTCGGCCACCCTCGGCAGTGATGATCGACTCAGTTGGTTCACCGAGGCCGCGGCGCTGGAGGACGCGCCCACGCTGCGCGTGGACAGCCCCTTCGACTATCCGGCCCATGCCCGCACCTGGGTGCCGCGCCATTTTCCCAAGCCGGCCGAGCCCTCGCATCCGGCGGCCGTCGGTGCGCTGGCCGCACGGCTGGCCGGCCGGCTCGGCGGCCGGACCTTCGTGCTGACGACCACCTTGAGGGTCCTGCCGGTGATCGCCCAGGCCTTGCAGGATGCGGCTGCGGCGGCGGCCGAGCCGCTGTCGGTCTGGGTCCAGGGCCAGCACCCCAAGCGCACGCTGCTGCAGCGCTTTCTCGACACGCCGCGCTCGGTGCTGGTCGGCTCGGCCAGCTTCTGGGAGGGCATCGACGTGCCCGGCGAGGCGCTGCAGTGCGTGCTGATCGACAAGCTGCCGTTCCCGCCGCCCGGTGATCCGCTGGTGCAGGCCCGCAGCCAGGCGCTGCAGGCCGAGGGCCGCGACCCCTTCGACGCCTACTACCTGGCCGAGGCCGCCATCGCGCTCAAGCAGGGCGCCGGCCGTCTGATCCGCAGCGAGGACGACCTCGGCCTGCTGGTGATCGCCGACCCGCGCTTGCGGCAGATGCCCTACGGACGCCGCCTGCGTGCGGCGCTGCCGCCGATGGGCGCCCTCGATACCGAGGACGATGCGATGGCCTGGCTCGACGAGATCGTCAGCCGGCGCTCCGGCTGAGGCCGCGGCGGCCATGGCCTGCAGGCCGCCCGCTGCCAGATTCCGACCGCCGTCCACCGTCCACCGCGCGCGGCGCGCCGACGCCACCCGCCGTCGCTCCGCCGCTGTTGTCCACCGTTTCCTGACCCTGTCCGCCGACCCTGCCCATGCCCAACGCCATCGACTTCTACTTCGACTTCGGCTCGCCCTACGGCTACTTCGCCAGCACCGTGATCGATGACCTGGCCGCCCGCCACGGCCGCGGCGTGGACTGGCATCCGGTGCTGCTGGATACCGTGTTCAAGACGACCGGCGCGACGCCGCTGCCGCTGATCCCGCTGAAGGGCGCCTACAGCGTGCGCGACGTCGAGCGCACCGCGCGCTTCCACAAGATCGCCTTCCGCAAGCCCGACAACTTCCCGGTGCCGACGCAGAACGCCGCCCGCGCGATGCTGTGGGCGCAGAGCGCCAAGGGCGACGAGATGTCGGTGCGGCTGGCGCGCGCGATCTTCCAGGCGGCCTTCGTCGACAACCGCAACATCAGCGACACGGCCGTGCTGGCCGAGCTGGCCAGCGGCCTGGGCCTGGATGGCGCGGCCCTGCTCGACGGCGTGCAGAGCGCCGCGATCAAGGAACAGCTGCGTGCCGAGACCGATCTGGCCATGGCCAAGGGCGTGTTCGGCTCGCCCTTCGTCATCGTCGATGGCGAGCCGTTCTGGGGCTTCGACCGGCTGGATCAGGTCGAGGCGCTGCTGCGCGACGGCCGGGTCTGAGTCGCCCCCGCGCCGCGGGCAGGCCGGGCCGTCGTCGGCCGGCGTTCAGCGCAGGCCGCCGACGTAGGTCCGCGCGCCGTTGACCAGATCGGCCAGTGGCTGGCGCACCGGGCGGCGGGGCTCGACCGGCTCCGTGGCCTGGGCCTCGACCAGCGGCCGGCTGCGCGGCGGAAACAGGGCGGTCTGCAGCTTGCGGGCCCGCTCCTGGACATCCTCGTGGCCGCAGCCCATCGCGATGTCGATCATCGCGCGGGCATAGGCCGGGTCCTGCACCATCCATTCGACGTCGGTCACGCGACCGATCCGGCGCCGCATCACGACATGCAGATGGGCGGCCAGGGCCAGCTTCTCGCTTTCGGTCATCGTCGGGTGCCTCCTGTCGTCCACTCGCGCTGCCGATGATCCGGCAACGCGACACACCTGGACACATCCAAGCAAGGGGCGCACCTGCATGCCGCGTCCGCTTCCGGCGCCGGCGTGGTACCGACCGGAGTCGCGCTGCACGGATCCGGGCCCGGCTGGCACCACGGCCGTGCACCACGACGGGACACGGGGCGGCCGGACGCTCAGATGACGGTGTCCGATGTCCGTCGCCGGTGACTCACCAGAACTGCCACCAGGCCTTCTCGGGCAGCCGCACGCCGTCGCGCATGTGACGGGTGTCGGGGAAATTGCGCAGCAGCACGCGCTCGGCATCACGCGCCAGTGTCTCCAGGCCCAGCTTGTCATAGCTGGCGGCCAGGATGTAGAGCGCCTCTTCCAGCGCCGGTGCGCGCTGGAACTCGCGCAAGGCCGACTGGGCCCGGTTGGCCGCCGCCAGGTAGGCGCCACGCCGGTAGTAGTAGCGCGCCACCAGCACCTCGTGCTCGGCCAGCAGGTTGACGATGTAGTCCATGCGATAACGCGCATCGTCGGCGTACCGGGACTGTGGATGCTGCTCGATCAGCTGGGCGAAGGCCTGGTGCGCGTCACGCGCGGCCTGCTGGTCGCGTTCGGCCAGGTTCTGGCGCGACAGCCCGCTGAGCAGGCCCAGGTTGTCGGCGAAGTTGATCAGGCCCTTCAGGTAGAGCGCGTAGTCCATCGCCGGGCTCGACGGATGGAGCTTGATGAAGCGATCGACGCTGGCCAGCGCCGATGCCCGCTCGCCGAGCTTCCACTGCGCCCAGGCCATGTCCAGCAGCGCCTGCTGGGCGAGCAGGGTGCCGGCGCCCCGGCCTTCGACCCGCTCAAGGGTCTTGACGGCCTTGTCGTAGGCGCCGGCCGTCAGGTCCTCGCGGGCGTCCGCATACAATTTTTCGGCCGACAGGGTCGGATCGTTGGCCGGATCGGGGGTCGATGCGCAGCCGGCCAGCGTCAGTGCCAGCAGGATGCCTGCCCACCCAGCGCGGTGGCGCGAAGCCCGCGGTGCAGTGGCGGCCGGCGTGGCAGGGGCGTGCAGGGACTGTCGGTCGGGCTGGTTCATCGGTCGGTCGTCGGGCTGCGCGTGCAGCGGGCTCGGGCTGGGCGACGGGGTGGTGCCGGTGCGCCAGGGCCCGGGGCCGTCCTCGGTCCGCCACGCGCCTGCTGTGCGCGTGCCCGTCGCCGATGTCCGTCGTCCATCACCGTAGCGCTCCGGTCCGCGCGCTGGCATCGTGCTGCCGCGGCCCCATCTGTCCCGAACGATTCTAATGGCCGCCTCCAGACCGTCTCCCGCCTCCGCCCACCCTGAGACCGCTGCCCGCCCCGATGAGGCGCTGGCCGACGACCTGCTCGACGATGAGGACGGTGTGTCGCCGGGGGGCGCACCGTCGCCGCGACCGGACCTGCCGTCGCCGGTCATCCGGCACATCGTCGATGCGGTCGGTCATGGCCAGCGTCTGGACCGGGTGCTGGTCGGCCTGGCGCCCGAGCACTCGCGCAGCCATCTGCAGCAGCTGGCCGAGCGTGGCCATGTCCGGCTGGACGGCCAGCCCGTGACCACCCCGTCACGCAAGCTGCGCCAGGGACAGCACATCGCGTTGGAGCTGGTGCCGCCCGATGAGGTGCTGGCCTGGGTGCCGCAGTCGATGGCGCTCGACATCCGGCATGAGGACGCTCACCTGATGGTGCTGCACAAGCCGGCCGGCCTGGTCGTTCACCCGGCGGCGGGCAACTGGAGCGGCACGCTGCTCAACGGCCTGCTGGCTCACCATGCCGCGGCGGCCACGCTGCCGCGTGCCGGCATCGTGCATCGGCTGGACAAGGACACCAGTGGCCTGATGGTGGTGGCGAAGTCCTTGCCTGCCCACACCGCACTCGTGCGGGCCATCGCTGCACGCGAGGTGCGTCGCGTCTATCTCGCGTTGGCCCACGGCGCACCCGTCTGGGACGCCCAGGCGATCGACGCGCCGATCGGCCGGGATCCCGTCTCTCGCCTGCGCATGGCGGTGGTGGCCGGGGCCAAGCCGGCCCGCACCGACGTCGAGGTGCTGGCGCGTGCCCGCCTGCCCGAGGGGCAGTGGCTGGGTGGCCTGCATCAGGGAGCCGTCAGCGCCCTGCGTTGCCGGTTGCACACCGGCCGTACCCACCAGATCCGCGTGCATCTGGCCTCACGCGGGCTGCCGCTGCTGGCCGATGCGCTCTACGGAGGGCGGCCCGCGTTGGGGCTGCAGCGCCAGGCGCTGCATGCGGTGGCGCTGTCCTTCGTGCACCCGCACGACGGACGCACGCTGGCGTTACGTGCCGCGCCACCGCCGGACTTCGGCGCGGCCTGGGCCGCCGTTGCAGGCGCCCTGGCGCCCTGGAACGAGGGCTGACGGACGGTCTGCGGCCTGTCGGGATGCCGCTCATGCAGGCGACCGGGTTTTGCCGGCTACAATGCCGGTCCATGCAGCGCCAGGAGGCCCGAGGGGTCCGCCAGCGTCGATCAGGTTGAAGACCGGATCGGTGTGGCTGCACAGGGTCCGGCCGCTCGGCCGTCCCGCCCGAAGGTTCCGTCGCTCCCGTGTCCGCGCACCTCGCGGGTCGGGGTCGGTGCTCCGGGTCAACGGGCGCACCGCGGGTGCGGTCCGCACCGAGTCCTTCACCGAACTTCGAAGTCGTGTCCGCCGTGGTCATCGAGGTTGCCGTGCCGGCACCTCTGATGTCCGTCCAGACCGTCCCAGCGCCCGTCCTCCGCCTCCGGCGTGGCCGGTGCGCGCACCCAGCAGCCGCCGCAGTCGTCCGCTCGATGCGTCCCTTGCGTGCCACCGGCCGATCGCCGGCCCACGGTTCCACCGCCGCTCCATGAACACCCACGAGGCCAAGCGCGTCCTCGAGACGGCCCTCATCTGTGCCCAGCAGCCCTTGCCGCTGCGCGAGTTGCGTGCGCTGTTCGACGACGCGGTCGGCCCCGACACGCTGCGCGGCCTGCTGGACGAGCTGGTGCAGGACTGGCGCGGCCGCGGCGTCGAGCTCGTCGCGCTGGCCAGCGGCTGGCGATTCCAGAGCCGGCCCGAGATGCGCGTCTACCTCGACCGCCTGCACCCCGAGAAGCCGCCCCGCTATTCGCGGGCCACGATGGAGACGCTGTCCATCATCGCCTACCGCCAGCCGGTCACCCGCGGCGACATCGAGGACATCCGCGGCGTGACGGTCAGCACCCAGATCGTCAAGCAGCTCGAGGAGCGGGGCTGGATCGAGGCCATCGGCTACCGCGAAGCCCCGGGCCGGCCCGCGCTGTACGCGACCACGCGCCAGTTTCTGGATGACCTCGGTCTGAAGAGCCTGGACGAACTGCCGCCGCTCGAGGCACTGCCCGACGCCGCCCGCTTCGATCCGGGAACCGCGCAGGGCAGTCTGCTGCCGCTCGACGGCGAGCAGGTGCCCTTGCCGCTGGACGAGGCCGTGACGGGTGCTGCGACCGTGCTCGCCACGGCCGCGCCGGCCGACGATCTTTCCCTGGCGTCCGTGACCGCGGATGCCGTTCCCGAACTTTCTGCGGTGGCCCTGTCGGCTGCCGCCACCGATCCGGCCTCCCGTGCCGGCTCCGAACCCCCAGCCGCGCCGCAGCCAGGCGAGGCATCTTCCCCTGACGTGCACGCATGAACGCATCCGACACCCCTGAGAACCCGGTCGAGCCGACCGCGGACGCCGCCGACGCCGGCGCAGCAGCGCCCAAGCGCCGCCGCAGCCCGGCCCGCAAGACCGTGGTCGAGGCGGCCGTCGAGGCACCGCCGGTCGCCGCCGAGGCGCCCGCCGCGCCGGCCAAGCCGCGGACCCGTCGCCGCAAGGTCGACGAGGTGAGCGCCGAGGGGGCCGAGTCCGCAGCGCCGGCGGTCGCCGAGCCCACGCCGGCCGCGCCCGCGGTCGAGCCGGCCGCCGAGCCGGTCGCCGAGGCGCCGGCCCGCAAGCGTGCGCCACGCCGCAAGGCGGCTGAGTCCGTCGTCCCGTCGATGGGGGTCGAGTCCGCGGAGGTCGTCGAGCCGGCCGCGCCGGTCGCCGAGCCGGTGTCGGCTCCGGTCGACGCCGCCGAAGGCGCGCCGCAGGCCGAGGCCCGGCCGGCGGGCCGGGGCCGCCGCCGGCCCGCCCGTGCGGACGCCGCCGTCACGTCGACCGACGCCGCGCCGACGCACGCCGCAGCCGATGCTCCGGCCGAGCCGGCCGTCGACGGTGATGCCGGTGATGCCGGCGACGATTCCGCCGATGCCCGGGGTGACGGTGCCGGTTCGCGCCGCCGCGAGCGCCGCGAACGTCTGCACCGCGAGCGTCCGGACCGGGTGCCCGACGAGGACTTCCACGTCGTCACCGTGCCGGCCCGCGACGACGAGGCCGAGGAAGAGGCCGTCGAGGCCCCGGCCGGCCGTGTGATCGTCGGCGATGTCGGCGAGACCTTCGCCTCGGTGCTGTCGGGCGACTACGACGCCGAGCCGGCGGCCGATGTCGATGCCGAGGTCGAGCGCCGCGTGCTGGCGCCCGAACCCGATGCGCCGAAGCTGCACAAGGTGCTGGCCCAGGCCGGCATCGGCTCGCGCCGCGACATGGAGCAGCTGATCGTCGACGGCCGCGTGACCGTCAACGGCCAGGTCGCCCACACCGGCCAGCGCGTGTCCTTCGGCGACCGCATCGCCGTCGGTGGCAAGGTCATCAAGGTCCGCATCAATCCGCTGCCGGCCCGTGTCATCGCGTACCACAAGGTGGTCGGCGAGGTCGTCACCCATGACGATCCGCAGCACCGTCCGACCGTCTTCCGCCGCCTGCCGCGTCTGCCGCAGGGCAAGTGGCAGTCGGTGGGTCGGCTGGACATCAACACCGAAGGCCTGCTGCTGTTCACCAACTCGGGTGAACTGGCCAACCAGCTGATGCACCCGCGCTTCGGCGTCGAGCGCGAGTACGCCGTGCGCACGCTGGGCTCGCTCGACAGCGAGGCCCGCGAGAAGCTGCTGGCCGGCGTCGAGATCGACGGCCAGCGCGCCGGCTTCAAGTCGATCGAGGACGGCGGCGGCGAAGGCGTCAACCGCTGGTACCGCGTCGTCATCACCGAAGGCCGCAACCGCGAGGTGCGCAAGCTGTTCGACAAGGTGGGTCTGGGCGTCAGCCGCCTGATCCGCATCCGCTACGGTTGCGTGGTGCTGCCGCGCGGCCTCAAGCGCGGTGTCTGGGTCGACCTGAGCCGCGACGAGGTTGCCGACCTGCGTTATCTGGCCAGTGCGCCGCAGCGCGGCGGTCGTCCGCAACCGGTCGAGAGCGACGGCGAGCGCGAGGCGCTGCCGCCGCGTGGCCCGGCCAAGGGCCGTCACGGCAACAAGCCCGCCCGGGGTCCGGGTGCGGTCGGCCGGGGTGACGGTGCGCCCATGGGGGCCGCGCCGCAGGGCAAGGGCCCGCAGGGCGGTGGCCAGAACCGGGGTGGCAAGGGACCGCGCCAGGGTGAGGGTCGTCCGGGTGAGCGCCAGGGCGAGCGTCCGGTCGACCGCATCCAGGCCGACCGCAAGCCGCAGGAGCCGCGTGCGCGTCGCGAGCCGCGCGAGAGCGACGAGTTCGCCCGCATCCCGAACCCGTTGATGCAGACCTTCGACAAGCGCGCGATCCGCGAGGCGCACCAGCCGCGCCGGCAGTGGGACGAGGATGGTCCGATCCCCAACCCGCTCGAGCAGACCTACGACAAACGCTTCGTCCAGAAGGCCAACCCCTTCGGCGGCAAGCGCAAGGGAGGCGGTGGCGCTGGCGGCAACGGCGGCCAGCCGGACCCGATGAAGACGGCTGTCGGCTACATCGGTGCCGATGCCTTCGTCCGCAAGTTCCAGGGCTTCGGCAGCGGGGGCAACGGCGGTGGTGGTGGTGGTGGCAACGGTGGCGGCGGTGGTGGTGGCAACGGCGGCAACAAGCGCCGTCGCGGTCCGCGCTGACCCTCGACGCCGCAGGCGGGCGGCGCTCCGGCTGCGCCCGTGGCGGCCGCACCGTCCGCCGTGCGTCATTCCTTCACCCGGGCTGACCGGGGCCTGACACGGGCCCCGGCTAGAATCCCGGGTTTTTCCTTCAAGATCCGTAGCAAGGAGCAATCCACATGGCCATCGAACGCACCCTCTCGATCATCAAGCCCGACGCCGTTGCCAAGAACGTCATCGGCCAGATCTACGCCCGCTTCGAAGCGGCCGGCCTGAAGGTCGTCGCCGCCAAGATGGTGCACCTGTCGCGTGGCGAGGCCGAGGCCTTCTACGCCGTGCACAAGGCGCGTCCGTTCTTCAACGACCTGGTCAGCTTCATGATCTCCGGCCCGGTGATGATCCAGGCCCTGGAAGGCGAAGGCGCCATCCTGAAGAACCGTGAGCTGATGGGCGCCACCGACCCGAAGAAGGCCGACAAGGGCACCATCCGCGCCGACTTCGCCGACTCGATCGACGCCAACGCCGTCCACGGCTCCGACGCCGCCGAGACCGCCGCTGCCGAAGTGGCGTTCTTCTTCCCGGGCATGAACGTCTACGCCGGCCGCTGAGCCGACGTCGACGTCCTGATCCGACGTTCCCCCTGAGGTGACGGTCCTCATGTGCCGCCCGCTGTCGACGGCCCGCCTCGTGCGGGTTCTCGCACGGGCCGGCGCCCGTCCGGAGTGCGCATGACGACCGTCAACCTCCTCGATTTCGACCTCGACGGGCTCACCGCCTGGTGCGAGGCGCGCGGCGAGAAACGCTTCCGCGCGGTGCAGCTCTTCCGTTGGCTGCACCAGCGCGGCGAGGCCGATTTCGCCCGCATGACCGATCTGGCCAAGTCCTTGCGGACCACGCTGGCCGCCGAGGCCACCGTGCAGGGCCTGCCGGTGCTGACCGCTCAGAACTCGTCCGACGGCACGGTCAAGTGGCTGTTCGACGTCGGTGCCGGCAATGCCGTCGAGAGCGTCTTCATCCCCGAAGATGACCGCGGCACGCTGTGCGTGAGCTCGCAGGCCGGCTGTGCCGTCGGCTGCCGTTTCTGCTCGACCGGCCACCAGGGCTTCAGCCGCAACCTGAGCACCGGCGAGATCCTCGCCCAGCTCTGGTACGCCGAGCACCAGCTGCGCGAGCGCCTCGGTCCGGCCGGTGGCCGCGCGGGTGCGGCGGTCGCCACGCCGCGCGTGATCACCAACGTGGTGATGATGGGCATGGGCGAGCCGCTGCAGAACTACGGCGCCTTGCTGCCGGCGCTGCGCGCGATGCTCGACGACCATGGCTACGGCCTGTCGCGCCGCCGGGTGACGGTCTCGACCTCCGGCGTGGTGCCGATGATCGAGCGCCTGCGCGAGGACTGTCCGGTCGCGCTCGCCGTCTCGCTGCACGCGCCCGATGACGCGCTGCGCGACCAACTGGTGCCGCTGAACCGCAAGTACCCGCTGGCCGAACTGATGGCCGCCTGCGCGTCCTACCTGGACCGTGCGCCGCGCGACTTCATCACCTTCGAGTACTGCATGCTCGATGGCGTCAATGACCAGGACGAGCACGCGAAGCGCCTGATCGCGCTGGTGCGCGGTCAGGCCGGCACCGCCGCCGTGCCGTGCAAGCTCAACCTGATTCCGTTCAATCCCTTCCCGGCCTCGGGGCTCAAGCGTTCGTCGCGGGAGCGGGTGCTGGCCTTCGCGGCCCGGCTGCAGGACGCCGGCATCGTCACCACCGTGCGCAAGACGCGCGGTGACGACATCGACGCCGCCTGCGGCCAGCTGGCGGGCGAGGTGCAGGACCGCACCCGCGTCCATGAGCGGCTGACCCGGCCGGCGATCTCCATCGTCGCCCGCGACGCCTGATCCCCATGGCCGTACGCAGGCCGTCACCCTGGCACGCGGGTGTGCAGCGCTTGACGCCATGCGCCTGCCGCTGCCGCGGATGCCCGGTGTCACAGTGGTTAGGATCGGAGACTGCCTTCGCCACGGGTCCGTCTGCATGAAGTCGTCCGTCCTGTCCCGTTTCTCCTCTGTCCCGAGACCGATCCAGCCGAGCCCCGGCCGCCCGTACGCCGTCCGGCGTGGTGCGTGCCTGGTGCTGTGGATCGCGCTGTCGACCGCCGGTCCGGCCCTGCTCGGCGGCTGCGCGCCGCTGCCTTCTGCCTCCCAGGGGCCGCAGACCGATGTCGATCGCACGGACGCACAGAAGCGTGCGCGCAGCCGGCTGGAGCTGGCGGCCGCCTATTTCGGCCGCGGCCAGTTCGACACCGCGCTCGATGATGTCAAGCGTGCGCTGCAGATCAGCCCCGATCTGCCCGAGGCCTACAACCTGCGCGGCCTGATCTATGCCGCCATCGGGCAGGACCGGCTCGCCGACGAGAGCTTCCGCCAGGCGCTGCAGCTCAGCCCCGACGACGGGGCCATCATGCACAACCGGGCCTGGACGCTGTGTCAGCGCGGCGCCTACGCCGATGCGCAGACCCAGTTCGAGGCCCTGCTGCGCCTGCCCGGCTACCGGGATGCGCTGCGCACCTGGCTGGCGCGCGGCGTGTGCTACGGCCGCGCCGGGCAGTGGCCGGCGGCCGAGCAGGCGCTGATGCGGGCCTACGAGCTCGATCCGTCCAATCCGGTGGCCGGCTACAGTCTGGCCGAGGTGCTGCACCGTCGCGGTGACGACGAACGGGCACGCTTCTACATTTCGCGCGTCAACCAGAACGCCGATGCGGTCAATGCCCAGTCGCTGTGGCTGGCCTTGCGCATCGAGCGCCGGCTCGGCCAAGGGGCCGCCGAGCGGGTGCTGGGCGAGCAGTTGCGCACGCGATTCCCGCAAGCACCCGAGACTTCGCTGTATGAAGGGGGGCGATTCGATGACTGAGCCCACGCGACCTGCGGCGGAGTCCGCCGCATCTGCCGTGCCGAGTGCCGGTGCCCTGCTGCGCGCTGCGCGGCTGCGCCAGGGACTGCAACTGCCGGCGCTGGCGGCCATCGTCAAGGTGCCGCCGGCCAAGCTCGAGGCGCTGGAGGCCGACCACCACGAGGTCTTTCCTGACGCCACCTTCACCCGTGCGCTGGCCAAGACGCTGTGCCGGGTGTTGAAGATCGAGGCGGCGCCGGTGCTGGCCCTGCTGCCGCAGGGCGGCGCCGCGACGACCATGCAGTGGCAGGACACCAGCCTGGGGCGGCCGTTCAAGGACCCGCGCGTGGCCGGTGAGCCGCTGCGTTGGGCGCCGTGGCAGCGCCCGGTGCCCTGGGCCGTGGCCGTGCTGCTCGCCGCCGCCGCCGCCTTCGTGCTGGTGCCGACACCCCAGCCGGTCCTCGAGGCGGCCGACGAGGCGGCTTCGGCCGCGGCCGCGGCTGCGGCCGAGGCACCGCCCGAGGCGGCCTCCGCGCTGGCCGGCCTGCCGGCGGTTGCGGCCTCCGCGGTGGCCGCACCGGTGGCGGTCGCGGCTTCGGCGGCGGGCGGCATGGTGGCCCAGGCCGCGTCGTCGGTGGCATCGGCTGTCGGTGTGATCGCCGGAGCCGTCGCGCCGGCCGCTGCCGGGGCGGCCTCTGCCGCGGCGGTGTCCGCGCCGGTCGCGGCCGGCGTCGCCTCCGCGTCGGCCTCGGCCAGCGTGATCGCGGTCGCGGGGGCCGATCCGGCGGACCGCGCCGTGCTGCGCGTCACGGCCGATGCCTGGATCCAGGTCAGCGATGGTCGTGGCAAGGTGCTGGCGGGGCGCCTGTTCAAGTCGGGCGAGGTGGTCGAGTTCAACGCGCCGCTGCCGCTGCGCGTGCGCGTCGGCAACGTGGCCGGCACCGAGCTGGCCTTCCGCGGCCAGCCGGTCGATCTGCGCAGCGGTGCCCAGGGCAACGTGCGCACCGTCGTGCTGCAGTGAACCCCGGTGCCGCTCGCGGCATCGGACTGTGAGCGGCGGCCTGCCCACCGAGTCGCCCCGACGTCCGCCCGCCTGTCCGCCAGCCCGTTTCTGACACCGTCTCCGAATCCACCATGTCCGCTGACCCGTCCTTTCCCGCCAACCCGGTCGAGCCGCTGCTGATCGACGTCGCACAGCCGGCGCCGCGGCGCAGCCGCCAGGCCCGTGTGACCTGGGGCGACCATGTGGTGACCATCGGCGGCGATGCCCCGGTGCGCGTGCAGTCGATGACCAACACCGACACGGTCGACGTCATCGAGACCGCGATCCAGGTCAAGGAGCTGGCCCAGGCCGGCTCCGAGCTGGTGCGCATCACCGTCAACACGCCGGAGGCGGCCAAGGCCGTGCCGGCGATCCGCGAGCAGCTCGACCGCATGGGCGTGCCGGTGCCGCTGGTCGGTGACTTCCACTACAACGGCCACACGCTGCTGACCGACTACCCCGAGTGCGCGCAGGCGCTCAGCAAGTACCGCATCAACCCGGGCAATGTCGGCAAGGGTGACAAGCGCGACCGCCAGTTCGCCCAGATGATCGAGGCCGCCATCCGCTGGGACAAGGTGGTGCGCATCGGCGTCAACTGGGGCAGCCTGGACCAGGAGCTGATGGCCCGGCTGATGGACGAGAACGGCCGCCGTGCCCGGCCCTGGGACACCAAGCAGGTGATGTACCAGGCGCTGGTGCAGTCGGCCCTCGACAGCGCCGCCTGGGCGCGCGAGGAAGGTCTGAATCCGGACAACATCATCATCAGCTGCAAGGTCAGCGGCGTGCAGGACCTGATCTCGGTCTACCGCGCCCTGGCGCAGCGCTGTGACCACGCGCTGCACCTGGGGCTGACCGAGGCCGGCATGGGCACCAAGGGCACGGTGGCCTCGGCGGTGGCGCTCGGCCAGCTGCTGCAGGAGGGCATCGGCGACACCATCCGCGTCAGCCTGACGCCGCAGCCCGGCGAGGCCCGCACGCAGGAGGTCGTCGTCGCGCTCGAGATCCTGCAGTCGCTCGGCCTGCGCGCCTTCAATCCCAGCGTGACGGCCTGCCCGGGCTGCGGCCGCACCACCAGCACCACCTTCCAGGAGCTGGCCAAGCAGATCGACGACCACCTGCGCATGATGATGCCGGTCTGGCGCGACCAGTACCCGGGCGTCGAGAACATGAAGGTGGCCGTCATGGGCTGCATCGTCAACGGTCCTGGCGAGAGCAAACATGCCGACATCGGCATCAGCCTGCCGGGCAACGGCGAGAGCCCGGCCGCCCCCGTCTTCATCGACGGCGAGAAGGCGATGACGCTGCGCGGCGAGGGCATCGCGCGCGAGTTCCACCAGATCGTCGAGCGCTACATCGAGCGGCGCTACGGCGCGCGCTGATCGCCGGCTTCGGGACCACCGTCCATCGATTCCGCGGCCGGCGCGCCCCTGACGCCGGCCGTTTGCTTTTCATCCTCACGCAGAAGAACACAGACCCATGGCCGAGATCCTGCAAGCCGTCAAAGGCATGAACGACCTGCTGCCGCCGGAATCGGCGCGCTGGGAATGGTTCGAGGACCAGGTGCGCGCGCTGATGCGCCGTTATGGCTACGCCAACATCCGCACCCCGATCGTCGAGCCGACCGCGCTGTTCGTGCGCGGCCTGGGCGAGGTCACCGACATCGTCGAGAAGGAGATGTACTCCTTCGAGGACAGCATGAACGGCGACCAGTTGACGCTGCGCCCGGAGAACACCGCCGGCGTGGTGCGCGCGGCCATCGAGCACTCGATGCTCTATGACGGCGGCAAGCGCCTGTACTACATCGGCCCGATGTTCCGCCACGAGCGTCCGCAACGTGGCCGTTATCGCCAGTTCCACCAGGTCGGTGTCGAGGCCCTGGGCCTGGGCGGGCCGGAGGTCGACGCCGAGGTCATCCTGATGGCGCGCAGCCTCTGGCGCGATCTGGGCCTGAAGCCCGAGGACGTGCGCCTGGAGCTCAACAGCCTGGGCGTGCCGGCCGAGCGCAACGCGCATCGTGCGGCGCTGATCGCCCACTTCGAGGCGCACATCGACCAGCTCGACGAAGAGGCCAGGCGCCGCCTGCACAGCAACCCGCTGCGCATCCTCGACACCAAGAACCCGGCCATGCAGGCCCTGGTCGAGGCGGCGCCGAAGCTGGCCGACTACCTCGGCGAGGACAGCCGCCGCCACTTCGACGCGGTCAAGGCGGCGCTGGACGCCGTCGGCCAGGCCTACACGGTCAACCCGCGCCTGGTGCGCGGCATGGACTACTACACCCACACCGTCTTCGAGTGGATCACCCCGCGCCTGGGCGCGCAGGGCACGGTCTGCGGCGGTGGCCGCTACGACGGCCTGATGGCGATGATGGGCGGCAAGCCGGCGCCGGGCGTGGGCTGGGGCCTGGGCATCGAGCGCGTGATCGAGCTGCTCAAGGAGTGCGCGGTCGAGGCGCCATCGACCGCGCCCGATGCCTATGCCGTGATCCCGGATGCCGCCAGCCTGCAGCAGGTGGTGCCGGTGATCGAGCAGCTGCGCGCGGCCGGTGTGGCCGTGCTGATGCACGCCGGTGGCAAGGACGGCTGGGGCAGCATGAAGTCGCAGTTCAAGAAGGCCGACGGCAGCGGCGCGCGCTTCGCGCTGATCTTCGGCGGCGACGAGCTGGCCCGCGGCGAAGTGGCCGTCAAGCCGCTGCGCGCCGCAGCCGACGGCCAGCCCGCGGCGCAGACGCTGCAGCCCCTGGCCGCGGTGGCCGGCTGGGCCGCGATGCTGCGCGACGCATAATCGCGCGCTTTGGCGTCGGCCCTGGGTCGCACTCTGCTGGGCAGGGGCGGGCCGGGCCGGCGTAGGCAGATTTCCGGAACACGACGAGCGGCATCCATGGCCAACACCCTCGACCTGCAAGAGCAGGAACAGATCGACGAGCTCAAGGCCTTCTGGGCCCGCTGGGGCAATGTCATCACCTGGACGCTGACGCTGGTGCTGTGCGCCTTCGCCGCGTGGAACGGCTGGAACTGGTGGCAGCGCGAGCAGGCGGCCAAGGCCGCCGGCCTGTACGACGAGCTGGACAAGGCCGCGGTGACGGCCGATGTCGAGCGCGCGGGCCGGCTGTTCGCCGATCTGAAGGACCGCTACGCCGGCACCACCCAGGCCGCCCAGGGCGCGCTGCTGACCGCCAGCCTGCAGGCCGACAAGGGCCAGGCCGAGGCCGCCCGCACCACGCTGGCCTGGCTGGCCGACAAGGGAGACGACCAGTACCGCACGATCGCCCGTCTGCGCCTGGCCGGTCTGTTGATCGCCGAGGCCAAGCATGACGAGGCGGCCAAGGTGCTGGACGCGGCCACCGATCCGGCCTTCGCGGCCCTGGTGGCCGACCGCCGCGGTGATCTGGCGATGGCCCGTGGCCAGCGCGACGAGGCCGTCAAGGCCTGGCAGACGGCCTGGGCCGGCATGCCCGCCACGCTGGACTACCGCAATCTGGTCGAAGCCAAGCTGACGGCCGCCGGTGCGGCGCCGGGCGCGGCCGCGGCTGTGGCGGCAGGGGCTGCCGCGTCAACCGCTGCGGGGTCGGCCAAGTGAGCCTGCACCCCGCGCCGATCGCCGCGCCGCTGCACCGCCGCACCTTGCTCGCAGGCCTGGCTGCGGCGGGCGGCTCGGCCGTCCTGGCGGGCTGTTCGTCGGATGCCCCCAAGCCGGCCGCGCTCGAGGCCTACACGCCGAAGCTGCCGGTGCGCGAGCTCTGGCGGGCCCGCGTCTCGGCCCTGCCGCATCCGCTGCAACCGCTGCTGCGCGGCGACCAGTTCATCTGTGCCGGCGATGACGGTCGGGTCGTGGCCTGGCAGACCGCCAGCGGCGCCGAGCAGTGGCGCGCCGAGTTCGGCGCGCCGCTCTCGGCGGCCGTCGGCCACGATGGCCGCTTCACCGCCGCCGTCACCCGCGACAACGAGCTGCGCGTGCTCGACCGCGGCCGGCTGGCCTGGAAGGCGGCGCTGAAGTCGGCCGTGGCCACCGCGCCGCTGGTCGCCGGTGAGCGCGTGTTCGTGCTCGGCGTCGACCGCGAGGTGCTGGCCTTCGACGCGCTGGATGGTCGTCGGCTGTGGAGCTACCAGCGCAGCGGTGGCGAACTGCTGACGCTGTCGCAACGCGCGGTGCTGATGCCCTGGCGCGACACGCTGCTGGTCGGGCAGGGCGCCAACCTGGTCGGGCTCGATCCGACCCGCGGCAGCACCCGCTTCGAGCTGCCGCTGACGCCGCCCCGCGGGACCAACGAGGTCGAGCGTCTGAACGACCTGGTCGGCCCCGCGCTGCGCCTGGACGACAGCCTGTGCGTGCGGGCTTTCCAGAGCGCCATCGGCTGCTTCGACGTCGCCCGCATCCGGCTGCGCTGGAGCCGCCTGGCGGCCGGCGTGCAGGCGCTCGGCGGCGATGCGGTGCTGCTCAGCGGTGCCGACGCGGCCGGCCGCGTCAGCGCCTGGAAGACCGAGACCGGCGAGATCGCCTGGACCAACGAGCGCCTGACCTACCGCGGTCTGGGGGCGCCGCTGGTGCTGCCGCAGGCCGTGCTCTACGGCGATGCGCAGGGCCAGCTGCACTTCCTGTCGCGCGACGACGGCCAGACCCTGCAGCGACTGGCCACCGACGGCAGTGCGGTGGCCGTCGCTCCCTTGCGTGCGGCCGACGGCACGGTGCTGGTGAGCACCGCGCGCGGCCTGCTGCTGGCGCTGAGCGTCGGCTGATGTCCCGTCCCGCGGCGGACCGGCCTCCAGGGCCGCGTCCGCCGCGGGGATACCGAACGAACCGAGAGAGTCCCACGACCATGAAACCGGTGATCGCCCTCGTCGGGCGGCCCAATGTGGGCAAGTCCACCCTGTTCAACCGGCTGACCAAGAGCCGGGATGCCATCGTCGCCGACTTCGCCGGCCTGACCCGCGACCGTCACTACGGTGACGCGAAGCAGGGCGGCCGCGAATTCATCGTCATCGACACCGGCGGCTTCGAACCCGAGAAGCCGACCGGCATCGTCGCCCAGATGGCGCGCCAGACCCAGGCCGCGGTGGCCGAGGCCGATGCGGTGATCTTCGTCGTCGACGCCCGCCTCGGCGTCTCCGGCCAGGATCATGACATCGCCCGTTATCTGCGCACGGCCAACAAGCGCGTGCTGCTGGCCGTCAACAAGGCCGAGGGCATGCAGGACTCGCCGGTGCTGGCCGAGTTCCATGAGCTGGGCATCGGCACGCCGCATCCGATCTCCTCGGCCCACGGCCAGGGCATCCGCAGCCTGATCGAGGCGGCGCTCGACGACTTTCCCGAGGACGAGGAAGACGAGGCCGCGGATGATACGGATCGTCCCATCCGTCTGGCCGTCGCCGGCCGGCCCAACGTCGGCAAGAGCACGCTGATCAATACCTGGCTGGGTGAGGAGCGCCTGGTCGCCTTCGACATGCCGGGCACCACGCGCGACGCGATCAGCGTCGACTTCGAGCGTGACGGTCAGCGCTTCGAACTGATCGATACCGCCGGCCTGCGCCGCAAGGGCAAGGTCTTCGAGGCGATCGAGAAGTTCTCGGTCGTCAAGACGCTGCAGGCCATCGCCGATGCCAACGTCGTGCTGCTGCTGCTGGACGCGACCCAGGGCGTGTCGGAGCAGGATGCGCACATCGCCGGCTATGCGCTGGAAAGCGGCCGTGCGGTGGTCGTCGCCGTCAACAAGTGGGACGCGGTCGACAGCTACCAGCGCGAGCGCTGCGAGCGGTCGATCGAGCAGCGTCTGGCCTTCCTGAAGTTCGCCGAGGTGCTGCAGATCTCCGCCCTCAAGCGCCAGGGCCTGGGCCCGGTCTGGAAGGCGATCGCCGAGGCCCACCGTTCGGCCACCACCAAGATGCCCACGCCGGTGCTCACGCGCCTCATCCACGAGGCGGTCGAGCATCAGGCGCCCAAGCGGGCCGGGCTGTCGCGGCCGAAGCTGCGCTATGCGCACCAGGGCGGCCAGAATCCGCCGATCGTGGTCGTGCACGGCACGTCCCTCGAACACGTCAGCGATGCGTACAAGCGCTACCTCGAAGGCCGCATCCGGACGCACTTCAAGCTCGTCGGCACGCCCATGCGCATCGAGATGCGCTCGGCCGGCAACCCCTTCGCCGACGGCAAGGACTGAGGCTCGCGCGCGCCGGTGCGCGCGCTGCCCGTCGGACGGTCCGGAATGAACTTTTTCCGCTCGTCCGGGTCGATGCAGGCGGTCCTGCGGCGCGGCACATCGCCGCCTCCGGGCACCTCGGTCCGCAGGCCATCAGGCCTTTCCCCGATGTGTTAGGCTGGCTCTTCCAACACCTTTCCATTTCCGAACAAACACGGAGCCATATCGTGAGCAACAAAGGGCAACTCCTACAAGACCCCTTCCTGAACCTGCTGCGCAAGGAACACGTGCCGGTGTCGATCTATCTGGTCAACGGCATCAAGCTGCAGGGCCACATCGAATCGTTCGACCAGTACGTCGTGTTGCTGCGCAACACGGTGACGCAGATGGTCTACAAGCACGCGATCTCCACCGTCGTGCCCGGCCGCCCGGTGAATTTCCACCCGAACGAGCCGACCGAACAGGTCTGACCGTTCCCGGCGTCCGTCCCGCACGGACGCCGCCCCCGGATCCTGAACGTGGCGGGCTGCGTGCCCGCCACCGCACAACGGGCCGCCCATCCTCCGGCCCCATGCCTTGAGCACACAGACGCCCTCCGACGCTCACCGCGCGAACGCCGATGACTCCGCCAGGAACCCACCGCTGCCGGTGGTGCTGGTCGGTGTCGATCTGGGCGATGCCCGCCACTTCGACGCCACGCTCGACGAGCTGGCCCTGCTGGCCGACACGGCCGGTGACCGGGCCGTGGCCCGCGTGATCGCCCGCCGCAAGGCCCCGGATCCGGCGCTGTTCGTCGGCAGCGGCAAGGCCGACGAGATCAAGGAACTGGTGCTGGCCCACGGCGCCCAGGGCGTGATCTTCGACCAAGCGCTCGGTCCTGCGCAGCAGCGCAACCTCGAACGCCACCTGGGCGTGCCGGTGGCCGATCGCACCGCGCTGATCCTGGAGATCTTCGCCCAGCGGGCCCAGAGCCATGAAGGCAAGCTGCAGGTCGAGCTGGCCCGGCTTCAGTACGTGGCCACCCGTCTGGTGCGCCGCTGGAGCCACCTGGAACGCCAGCGGGGCGGCATCGGCACCCGTGGCGGCCCGGGCGAGGCCCAGCTCGAACTCGACCGCCGGATGCTCGACGAGCGCATCAAGAGCGTCAAGGCACGGCTGCAGAAGGTCAAGCGCCAGCGCGACACCCAGCGCGGCCAGCGCCACCGAAGCGGCACCTTCCGTGTCTCGCTGGTGGGCTACACCAATGCCGGCAAGAGCACGCTGTTCAACGCCCTGGTCAAGGCCCGTGCCTATGCGGCCGACCAGCTGTTCGCCACGCTCGACACCACCACCCGCTCGCTCTGGCTGCAGGAGCTGGGTGCCAGCATCTCGCTGTCCGACACCGTCGGCTTCATCCGCGATCTGCCGCACAAGCTGGTCGAGGCCTTCGAGGCCACGCTGCAGGAGGCGGCCGATGCCGACCTGCTGCTGCACGTGGTCGATGCCTCCAGCCCGGTGCTGCAGGAGCAGCGCGACGAGGTCGAGCGCGTGCTGCGCGAGATCGGTGCCGGCGAGGTGCCTCAGCTCATCGTCTACAACAAGCTCGACCGCATGGATCCGGCGCCGCGTCAGGCGCAGGACTGGGTTCAGCGTCCGGACGGCCGCTGGGTGCCGCGCGTGTTCGTCAGCGCCCATGACGGTCGCGGTCTGGATCTGCTGCGCCGTCTGATGGCCGAGGCCGCGCGCCCCGAAGGTTGGGCGGCCGTGCTCAGCCCGCCGCCGGTCGACCTGGGGACGCCGCCAGCCGCGTTGACCGACGACGTGCGTTTCCTGCCCCTGCCAGAGCCCGGGTCCGACGCCGGGCCGTCTGTCGGCGAGGCGTGGGCCGATCACGGGCAGACGGCGGCTTCGGCCGCTGATCCGGCCCTGGGCCCCGTCGACCTCACGTTACCATCCGCACACCCCTGAACGCCGTGTCCGGCCCGTACCGCACACCGTCCGCTGCATGAGCACCTACGACGCCCCTGATCGCCACACCCCGGCCCGTTCGCCGGCGCTCACCCATCGCCTGCAGGCCCTGGCCGTGGCCGCACGTGCGCTGTGCGGCGGGCTGGCCGCCCGCCTGCGGCCGCTGGCCATGTCCGGCAATGGTCGCAACGATGGTCCGCCCGACCTGGACGAACTCTGGCGCGACTTCAACCGCAAGCTCAGCGGCCTGATGGGCGGCAAGGGCGGTGGCCGCCAGGACGGTCCGCGCAGCGGCGGGGAGGGCGGCGGCCCCTCGTTCCAGCCCGACATGAAGAGCGCCGGCGTCGGTGTCGGCCTGATCGCGCTGGTCGTCGGCCTGGGTTGGGCGGGCAGCGGCTTCTTCATCGTGCAGGAAGGCCAGCAGGCCATCATCACCACGTTCGGCCGCTACAGCCAGACGGTCGATGCCGGCTTCCAGTGGCGTCTGCCCTATCCGTTCCAGGCCCACGAGACGGTCTCCGTCACCCAGTTGCGCTCGGTCGAGGTCGGGCGCAGCGGTGTCGGCCAGGTCACCGGTCTGCGTGAATCGTCGATGCTCACCCAGGACGAGAACATCGTCGACATCCGCTTCACCGTGCAGTACCGGTTGAAGGATGCCCGCGCCTATCTGTTCGAGAACCGCGATCCCGATCTGGCGGTCGAGCAGGCCAGCGAGTCGGCCGTCCGCGAGATCGTCGGTCGCAGCACCGTCGACTCGGTGCTCTACGAGGCGCGCGACGCGATCGCGGCCGATCTGGTCAAGAGCATCCAGTCGCAGCTCGACCGCCTGAAGGCCGGGGTGCTCGTGGTCAACGTCAACGTGCAGAACGTGCAGGTGCCCGAGCAGGTGCAGGCCGCGTTCAACGATGCCGTCAAGGCCGGCGCCGATCGGGACCGTCTGAAGAACGAGGGTCAGGCCTATGCGTCCGACGTCATTCCGAAGGCCCGCGGTACGGCCGCCCGGTTGAAGGAAGAGGCCGAGGGCTACTCGCAGCGCGTGGTGGCGCAGGCCGAAGGTGATGCCGGGCGTTTCCGCGCGGTGCTCACCGAGTACCAGAAGGCGCCGGCCGTCACCCGCGACCGCATGTACCTGGACACGATGCAGCAGATCTACGCCAACGCCACCAAGGTCATGGTCGACAGCCGGGCGGGCGGCAATATGCTGTACCTGCCGCTGGACAAGCTGCTGCAGCAGGCCACGCCGGCCGCCACGAGTCCGGCCGGTGCCACGGCGGTCGCTCCCGCCAGTGGCACGGCCCTGCCGGCCGATGCCGCCAACGGCGCCAGTGCCGTGACCAGCACGGATCCCCGTGCGCGCGACAACTCGCGCACCCGCGACCGCGAGTCGCGCTGATCCGACGGCCCACCCCGACCGTCCATCGAGCCACCCCGCCCGTCGCACGCCATGAACCGTATCGGATTGATCGTCGCCAGCGCTCTGCTGGCCCTGATGCTGGGCTCCTCGACGCTGTTCGTCGTCGACCAGCGCCAGCTCGCCGTCGTCTACGCCCTCGGCGAGATCAAGGAAGTCATCAATGAGCCCGGCCTGAAGTTCAAGCTGCCGCCGCCGCTGCAGAACGTGGTCGTTCTGGACAAGCGTGTGCAGACGCTCGACAGCCCCGAGACCCGCCCGATCTTCACCGCCGAGAAGAAGAGCCTGGTCATCGACTGGCTGGTCAAATGGCGCATCGCCGAGCCCCGTCAGTTCATCCGCAACAACGGCACCGACATGCGCAATCTCGAGACGCGCCTGAGTCCGGTGGTGCAGGCCGCGTTCAACGAGGAAATCACCAAGCGCACCGTGCGCGGGGTGCTGGCTGCCGAACGCGACAAGGTCATGCAGGACGTGCGCAAGCGCTTGACCGAGGAGTCCAAGGCCTTCGGCATCGAGATCGTCGACGTGCGCATCAAGCGCGTGGACTTCGTGGCTGACATCACCGAGTCGGTCTATCGCCGCATGGAGTCCGAGCGCAAGCAGGTCGCCAACGAACTGCGTTCGCAGGGCGCGGCCGACGCCGAGAAGATCCGGGCCGACGCGGACAAGCAGCGCGAGGTCATCATCGCCGAGGCCTACCGCGATGCGCAGAAGGTCAAGGGCGAGGGCGATGCCAAGGCCAGCGCGCTGTATGCCGATGCCTTCGGCCGTGATCCGTCCTTCGCCAAGTTCTACCGCAGCCTCGAGGCCTATCGCACCACCTTCCGCAGCCGCGGCGACGTGATGGTGGTCGATCCGGCATCGGTCGAGTTCTTCGGCGCGATGCGCGGCAATGGTGCCGCCGCTGCACCGGCTGCCGGCCGCAAGTGAGGTCCCGCTCCGCGCGGTGGTCCATGGCGGGCGCCAGCGGCTGCTGATGGACAGCCCTGCCGTATCGGACCTGCTGCTCGGTGCGCTCGGGCTGATGCTGGTCGTCGAGGGGCTGATGCCCTTGCTCCAGCCGCGTGTCTGGCGGGGCGTGTTCGAGCGGATGCTGCAGCTCAGCGACGGTCAGCTGCGCTTCGTCGGTCTGGCCAGCGTGCTCGTCGGATGGGTGCTTCTCGTCATCTGGCGCTGAGGTCGGCCGGGCGGCGCGTGCGGTTGTGGCACGCGCTGTCGCGGACGACCAGTACAATCCGGTTTTTAATCCCCCCGGATACGTCCATGTCTTCTGCTTGGCTGCTGCCCGAGCACATCGCCGACGTGTTGCCTGCCGAGGCGCGTCGCCTCGAGGAACTGCGCCGTCGCCTGCTGCAGACGGCAGCCGGTTACGGCTTCGAGCAGGTGATGCCGCCGCTGATCGAGCATCTGGAGTCCCTGCTCAGCGGGCAGGGCAGTCCGCAGGACCTGCGCACCTTCAAGCTGGTCGACCAGTTGTCCGGTCGCATGGTCGGCGTACGGGCCGATGCCACGCCACAGGTCGCCCGCATCG
The DNA here is from genome assembly GCF_038066575.1 of Pseudaquabacterium rugosum. Taxonomy (NCBI): domain Bacteria; kingdom Pseudomonadati; phylum Pseudomonadota; class Betaproteobacteria; order Burkholderiales; family Sphaerotilaceae; genus Pseudaquabacterium; species Pseudaquabacterium rugosum. The sequence goes on from NZ_JBBUTF010000013.1 coordinate 138,221, forward strand.
ACGCCCATCTGCTCAACCGTGAGGGTGTGGTGCGCCTGTGCTATTGCGGACCGGTGCTGCATGCGCGGCCGGCGTCGACCCAGGCCACGCGTGAGCCGCTGCAGCTCGGTGCCGAGCTCTACGGTCATGCCGGCATCGAGGCGGATCTGGAGATCCAGGAACTGGCCCTCGACTGCCTGCGCACGGCCGGCCTCGACCGCCTGGTGATCGATCTGTCCGACGCCCGTGTGCTGCGTGGCGTGCTGGCCGGTGCCTCGTGTGATGCGGCACGGCTGCAGGCGCTGGCCGAGGCCCTGGCCGCCAAGGACGCCCCGCGCGTGCAGGCTCTGGCCGCTGGTTTGCCCGACGATGTCCGGCGTGCGCTGCAGGCCTTGCCCAGCCTCTACGGCGGTGACGAGGTGCTCGAGCGGGCTGCTCAGCTGCTGCCCCGTCATCCCCAGATCCAGGCGGCGCTGGCTGACCTCGCAACCCTGGCCGCTCATCTGCGGCGCAGCCAGGGCGCGGGCCTGCAGGTCGGCTTCGATCTCGCCGATGTCGGCGGCTACGGCTACTACACCGGTGCCCGGTTCGCGGTCTACCGCCATGGCGTGGCCGATGCCGTGCTGCGTGGCGGCCGCTACGACGAGGTTGGCGCGGTGTTCGGCCGTAACCGGCCGGCGGTGGGCTTCTCGACCGATCTCAAGACGCTTGCCGCATGTCTGCCTGCGGCGCCGCGCCGTGCCGCCGTGCGTGCCCCCTGGGGCGAGCAGGCGGCCCTGCGTTCGGCGATCCGCGCGCTGCGCGACCAGGGTCATGTCGTGGTCTGCAGCCTGCCCGGCCACGGCCATGAGACCGAGGAGTTCGCCTGCGACCGTGAACTGGTCGCGCAAGGCGAGGCCTGGGTTCTGCGGCCCTGCGAGCTGGCCTGATCGCTCCGGCGTCACCGACCGGTACGCGTCCCGGGCCCTTTCCACAGTCCATCCTTTTCCGTACCCGGCCGCCCGTGCAGGGCGGCCTGAGCCGGCGTGCGCCGGCGATATCCACAACTTCTGTATCCAGCACAACATGCAACAAGCCAACGCTACGGGCGCCGCCCAATCGGGCCGCAACGTCGTCGTCGTCGGCACCCAGTGGGGTGACGAGGGCAAGGGCAAGGTGGTCGACTGGTTGACCGACCACGCGCAGGGTGTCGTGCGCTTCCAGGGCGGCCACAACGCAGGCCACACGCTGGTGATCAAGGGCGTGAAGACGGCGCTGCAGCTGATTCCCAGCGGCATCATGCGCGACGGCGTGCCCTGCTACATCGGCAACGGCGTGGTGGTCGATCCGGTGCATCTGCTGTCCGAGATCGAACGCCTGGAGAAGATCGGTCTGGAGGTGCGCTCGCGCCTGTTCATCAGCGAGAGCTGCCCGCTGATCCTGCCCTTCCACGTCGCCGTCGACAAGGCGCGCGAAGCGCTGCGCGAGGCCACGCCGGCCGGCAAGATCGGCACCACCGGCAAGGGCATCGGCCCGGCCTACGAGGACAAGGTGGCCCGTCGCGCACTGCGCGTGCAGGACCTGAAGCATCCGGAGCGCTTCGCGCACAAGCTGCGGGACCTGCTGGCCCTGCACAACGAGGCTCTGGCCGGCTACCTGAAGTCCGAGGCGCTGGCGTTCCAGCCGATCTACGACCAGGCGATGCTGGTGGCCGAGCAACTCAAGCCGATGATGGCCGACGTGGGCTACGGGCTCTACAAGGCCAGCAAGGCCGGCGCCAACATCCTGTTCGAGGGCGCGCAGGGCACGCTGCTGGACATCGACCACGGCACCTATCCGTTCGTCACCAGCAGCAACTGCGTGGCCGGCAATGCCGCCGCCGGTGCCGGCGTCGGTCCGGACATGCTGCACTACATCCTGGGCATCACCAAGGCCTACACGACGCGCGTGGGTTCCGGTCCGTTCCCGACCGAACTCGACATCAACGCCGAAGGCACGGTCGGCCATCATCTGTCGACCGTCGGTCAGGAGCGTGGCACCGTCACCGGCCGGGCCCGTCGCTGCGGTTGGCTGGATGCGGCGGCGCTCAAGCGGTCGGTGGTGATCAACGGCATCTCGGGCGTGTGCATCACCAAGCTCGACGTGCTGGATGGTCTGAAGGAGATCCAGGTCTGCGTCGGTTACATGCTGCACGGCCGACCGGTCGACATCCTGCCGCTGGATGCCGATGACATCACCGCCTGCGTGCCGCAGTTCGAAACTTTCCCGGGCTGGACCGAAAGTACCTTCGGTGTGACCGAATGGGACAAGCTGCCGGCCAATGCCCAGGCCTACCTGCGGCGTGTCGAGCAGCTGATCGCTGCGCCGATCGACATGGTTTCGACCGGGCCGGATCGTGATCACACGATTCTGTTGCGCCACCCGTACGCCGGCCGCTGATGTCCTGACGCGTGCCTGGCGGCACGCGCGCACCTGAATACGCCCCCCGAGGAGAGAACCGATGCTGACCGACGATGGCAAGCACCTGTATGTGAGCTGGGACGAGTACCACGCGCTGATCGAGCGTCTGGCACTGAAGGTGGCCGCCGATGGTTGGGCCTTCGACCAGATCCTGTGTCTGGCCCGTGGCGGCATGCGTCCGGGTGACGTGCTGTCCCGCGTCTTCGACAAGCCGCTGGCGATCATGAGCACCAGCAGCTACCGCGCGGAGGCGGGCACCATCCAGGGCCGGCTGGACATGGCCAAGTACATCACCATGCCCAAGGGTGAACTGGCGGGTCGCGTGCTGCTGGTCGATGACCTGGCGGATTCTGGCGTCACGCTCAAGGCGGTGGTGGATCGGCTGCGAGGACTGCCCTCGATCAGCGAGCTGCGCAGTGCCGTCATCTGGGTCAAGGGCGTGTCGACCTACACGCCCGACTATTTCGTCGACAGGCTGCCCACCAGCCCCTGGATCCATCAGCCCTTCGAGGAATACGACGCACTGCGACCCGACGGCCTGGCGCGTAAACACGCGGGCTGAGGCGTCATGGATGGTGGCCTGCCGTTCCGGTGGGTCACAGTGGAAAAGGGCGCTGAGCGCCCTTTTTCTTGGTGATCTGTTGTCGAAAGTCGAAAAGCAGGGACGAAAAAAAGCCGGCACATTGTGCCGGCTTTTCAATGCTCGCCATCGTTTGACAGCTGAACTTCTGATTTGGTGCCCAGGAGAGGACTCGAACCTCCACGCCTCTCAGCGCTAGTACCTGAAACTAGTGCGTCTACCAATTCCGCCACCTGGGCATTTCAGGATTTTTGCCTAATCAGTGATTTAGGCAGATTCTAACTATATCAGATCATTTCCGTTTTTCAAGCAGCTTCCTGCTTTGTTTGGTGCCCAGGAGAGGACTCGAACCTCCACGCCTCTCAGCGCTAGTACCTGAAACTAGTGCGTCTACCAATTCCGCCACCTGGGCATCTCAGGATTTGATCTGCAGTATATCAGAACTTGTTCTGATGTTGAAGCTGTTTATCGATTTAACCAAGTGCGAGAAAAACGCCTATGATCAATCGACATCCAGCCGCCGTGACATCCGAGCGGGCTGCGAGGCAGAAGAAGCAGGGTGTCGGACCCGTGTTCCTTCGTTTGTGCTTTGCATCCCCGCTCAAGCGCTACGGCTCTCAAGCAGAAGCTAGGAGTATAGCATCATCAAGAAGCAAGACGCAAGCACTCCCGCACTCGGTGCGGCGCTGATGAGCGAGATCGAGGGCATGGTGCTCGGTCACCGAGACGGCCACGGTTTCGTCCGTCGCGTGACGCAGGGCGGTGAGCGTGAGCCCGACATCTATCTGAGCGCGCAGGAGATGCGCGCCGTGCTGCATCGCGATCGCGTCCGCGTGCGGGTCGTGCGCTACGACCGCAAGGGGCGGCCGGAGGGGCGCGTGCTCGACATCATCGAGCGCCCACGCTCGCCGATCATCGGTCGGCTGTTGCACGAGAACGGCGTCTGGCTGGTCGCGCCCGAGGATCGGCGTTATGGCCACGACATCATGATTCCCAAGAACGCGACGGCCGACGCCGCGGTGGGGCAGGTCGTGGCGGTCGAGCTGACCGAGCCGCCGTCGATGTACAGCCAGCCCGTCGGCCGCGTGACCGAGGTGCTGGGCGAGATCGATGATCCTGGCATGGAGATCGAGATCGCGGTGCGCAAGTACGAGGTGCCGCATCGTTTCTCGGCCCAGACGCTGGCGCAGGCGGCGGCTTTGCCGGAGAAGCTGCGTGCCGCGGACATGCGCCAGCGCATCGACCTCACCGACGTGCCGCTGGTGACCATCGATGGCGAGGATGCGCGTGACTTCGACGATGCGGTCTATTGCGAGCCTTACGCGTCCGGTCGCGGTCGCAATGCCCGCAAGGGCTGGCGGCTGCTGGTGGCCATTGCCGACGTCAGCCACTATGTGAAGCCCGGTGATCCGCTGGATGACGACGCCTATGAGCGGGCGACCAGCGTCTACTTCCCGCGGCGTGTCATCCCGATGCTGCCCGAGAAGCTCAGCAACGGGCTGTGTTCGCTGAACCCTCAGGTCGATCGTCTGTCCATGGTCTGCGACATGGTCGTCGATGAGGCTGGCGAGATCGTCGCCTACCAGTTCTTCCCGGCCGTGATCTGCTCGCACGCGCGCTTCACCTACACCGAGGTGGCGACCATCCTGGCCAATACGCGTGGGCCCGAGGCTGCGCGACGGGCTGAACTGGTGCCGCACCTGCTGCACCTGCACGAGGTCTACCGCGCGTTGCTGCGGCGGCGGGCGCAGCGCGGCGCCATCGACTTCGAGTCGACCGAAACGCAGATCGTCTGTGACGACAACGGTCGCATCGAGAAGATCGTGCCGCGTCAGCGCACCGAGGCCCATCGCCTGATCGAGGAGGCGATGCTGGCGGCCAATGTCTGCGCCGCCGAGTTCATCGCCAGCCATGAGCATCCATCGCTGTATCGGGTCCATGAAGGGCCGACGCCCGAGAAGCGGCAGACGCTGCAGAACTACCTGAAGGCGATGGGCATCGGCGTGGCGTTGAGCGACGCGCCGACCCCGGCGGAGTTCCAGGCGCTGTCGGTGGCCACGCGTGATCGTGTCGATGCCGCGCAGATCCACACCATGCTGTTGCGCTCGATGCAGCAGGCGATCTACACGCCCGCCAACTCCGGTCACTTCGGTCTGGCCTATGCGGCCTACACCCACTTCACCAGCCCGATCCGTCGTTACCCGGACCTGCTGGTGCATCGCGTGATCAAGGCCCTGCTCGTCGGCAAGCGCTATGCGCTGGTGCTGCCGCAGGCTCCCGATGCAGGCAGTGCCTTGTCGCAGGTGCCGGCGCCGGTCACGCGTGCGCGACCCGTGGCCCGCACCGGCGCCCGCGGCGCCTCCGCCCGTCAGGCGGTCGCTTTGCAGGAGGCGCAGGCCTGGGAGGCCGCCGGCGCCCATTGCAGTGCCAACGAGCGTCGGGCCGACGAGGCGTCGCGCGACGTGGAGGCCTGGCTGAAGTGCCGCTACATGCGTGACCATCTTGGCGAGGAGTACGCGGGCACGGTCAGCGCGGCCACCAGCTTCGGTCTGTTTGTCACGCTCGACGAGTTGTACGTCGAGGGCCTGGTCCACATCACCGAGCTCGGAGGCGAGTACTTCCGCTTCGATGAGGCCCGCCAGGAACTGCGTGGCGAGCGCTCGGGCGTGCGCTACACCGTGGGCTCGCGGGTCCGGGTGCAGGTCAGCCGTGTCGACCTGGATGGCCGGCGCATCGAGTTCCGCTTGATGCGTGACGATGAGGACGGGTTGTCGGCGCCGCGCGGCCGGCGGGCGGAGGCCGCGTCGGGGCCGGCCGAGCAGGCCTTGAAATCGGTGCAGTCGCGGGATCGTGCGGTCAAGGCCGCGAAGGCGGCCAAGGCGGCCAGCCGACCGCGTCAGGCGGCGGCTGAAGGGGCGACGCGAGGCCGTGCGGCGGCGGGCAAGAAGTCGCGCAGCGGCGGTCCGGCGGCCAAACGTCGGCGTTGAGGGGCGTCGCGCGTCAGTCGAGGGGACCGGCTGACGGAAGCTGCTGGCCGCTCAGCGCGGCCATGGCGCGTGCCAGCTCGCCGGCGCGCAGCGGCATGCCCAGCGGGGGGCTCTCGCCCGCCCTGCCGTGCAACCAGGCGCAGGCGGCGGCCACCGCCAGTGTCGGATCCTCTGCAGGATGACGCGCGTGGCCTGGCTGCGGTCCCGTCGAACCGGGCCGCTTTTCGTCGGTGTCGGGTGGTGCGGCCCAGAGCTGTGCCGCCGCGGCGTCGCCGCAGGCTGACCAGGTTCCGCCGATCCAGCCGGCCAGCACGTCACCGCTGCCCGGCGTGGCCAGTCGGGCGGATCCGCGTGGGTTGATCCAGGCCGTACCGTCCGGCGTGGCCACGACCGTGCCACTGCCCTTGAGCAGCACGACGGCGGAGCAGCTCCGTGCCAGCTGGCAGGCCGAGGCCACGCGGTCGGCCTGTACGGTCGCTGTGTCGGTGCCGAGCAGACGGGCCGCCTCCAGGGGATGTGGCGTCAGCAGCGTCGGCCATCGCGTCGGGCCTGTCGACCGTTGCGCGCGGGCGTGCAGCAGATGGCGCAGGGCCTCGTCGGCGGCCACCGCGTTCAGGGCGTCGGCATCGAGCACGAGCCGGTGGGCGTGACGCAGCACCTCCGCCAGCCAGCGGTGGAGTGCCGTGCCGCCGCCACAGCCGCAGACCACCGTCGAGCGGGCCAGCCGCTCGGCGCTGCACAGCTGGTGCATCGAGGTCTGCATGAGTTCGGGGGGAAGGGGCTGCGGCAGCGGGGGCGGATCGACCGGCCGGTGATCCGTCGTGCACCCGTCGCCGTGGCCTTCCGGGCGGCCGATCCAGACCCGTCCCCCGCCGGCCTGCAGCGCGGCATCGGCCGCCAGCAGCGCGGCGCCACCCATGCCCTCGGCTCCGCCGAGCACCAGCACGTCGCCATAGCTGCCCTTGTGGCGGTGGGCTTGGCGTGGTGACCAGCGCGGCGCGGGGATCCGCCAGGCCCTCGGCAGCGGTGCGCAATCCATGGGGGAGGCGGATCCGGCCGCCGGAGGGGCCGTGTCGGCGCCTGCCGCGGGTGCCGTTGGCCTGCTCCGGGCTGCGGGACGGCGGCAGGTGTCGCCGGTCTCCGGGGCCGCGGTCGGATCATCGCGGTCGGTCCTGTCCGGTGCCGGCACCACGCCCAGGCCATGCCACCAGAGCTGGCCGGCATGGTGCGGGCCCTCGCCGGTGCACAGGCCGGGCTTGAGCGTGAGCAGGCTGAGCGTGTGGTCGGCCACGACGGCCAGCGGGGCCTGCTCCGGTGTCGATCCCTCGCGGTAACCCGGTCGGCCGGTGTCGGCATCCAGGCCGCTCGGCAGATCGACCGCCAGCACCTGGCAGTCCCGCGTGCGACGCAGGTGTTGCAGATGGTGGATCAGCGCCGTGAGCGTGTCCGTGCAGCTGTCATCCCGCGGCGCGGGCGTGCGGCCGAGACCCTGTCCCAAGCCCAGGCCCAGCAGCGCATCGATGATCCACGCGCCCTGGGGCAGGGCGGGGCATGCGGCGGCGATCCGTGCGGATGTCAGCCTCGGCTCCAGCTCCGTGATCGGTACGCCGGCCTCCTCGGCGCGGCGCAGAGCCCATGCGGCATCCTCGGGCAGCCGTCCGCGTCGCACGCACAGGCTGACCCGGACGGGTTGTCCCCAGCGGTGGAGCCAGGTAGCGGCCACCAGACCGTCGCCGCCGTTGTTGCCCGGGCCTGCGACGACCCAGAACGTGCAGCCCGGCTCGGCCAGCGACAGCGCCAGACGGGCCACCGCCAGGCCGGCGCGCGCCATCAGCTGGTGCGCAGGCCGGCTGGCGAGGGCGGCCTGCTCGATCGTGCGGGTCGCCGCCCGGTCGTACAGCGGCCAGGCGTCATGGGGTGTGCCCGGGCGTTCGCGGGCATCGACGCGCCGCGGGGGCGTGCAGGCGGGTTCGATGGGCATGCGGGCATTGTGCCGCCCGATGCCGCCTGCATCGGCGCTCAGCGCAGCCGTGCTGCCTCGAGCGTCGGCAGGTCGACCGCCGACGGCCGGCCGCCGATCTGGTCGGCGAGGGCGCGGGCGGCGCCGGCCGCCAGGGCCCAGCCGCTGCAGCCGTGGCCGAGGTTCAGCCACAGCCCCGGTGCCGGGGTGGCGCCGACCAGTGGCAGCCCGTCGGGCGTCTGGGTGCGGCTGCCTTGCCAGAGCTGCGCCTGGGCCGTGTGGGTGGCCCCCGGATACCAGTCGTGCAGGACGCCGTAGAGCCGGCGCAGCAGTGGCGGTGGCGGCTCGGCGGCAGGGCGGGCGCCGAGAACCGCACCGCCGGCCACCCGCACGCGCTGACCCAGCCGGGTCAGCGTGATGCGGTCCCGCTCATCGAAGGCCGCACCGCGGGGGCCGAGGTCCGGATGGCCTTCGAGGATGCGCAGCGGCACCGTCAGCGACCAGCCGTGCAGTCCCATCAGCGGCGGTTGCCAGCCCAGTGGCGCCAGCAGTTCTCCGGCGCCCTGGGCCGCACACACCACCACCGCGTCGTAGCGGCCGTCTTCCGGGTCGACCAGGCCTTGCGGTGCGACAGCGGCATGCCGTACGCGCCAGCCGCTGCCCTCGGTCTGCAGCGACAGCACCTGGCGATGGAAGCGGAAGGCCGCACCCCGTTGACGGGCCTGCAGGCGCAGGCCCTGCGCGAACTGCCGGCCGTTGCCCGACTGCGCGCCGCGCAGCCAGATCGCCGCGTGCAGCGGGGTTCTCGGGTTCAGCCCGGGCTCTGCCTGGCGGGCCTGGTCGGCGTCCAGCGTCACCGCGTCCAGGCCCTCGGCCTGCAGCAGGTGCAGCAGCGGCTGCGCCGCCTGCAATTCCTGGGGCTGGCGCAGCAGCACCAGACAGCCGCGCCGGCCCTCGTGCTCCAGGCGCAGCTCCTGCTCCAGCGTCAGCAGCCGGTGCTGGCTGTAGCGGGCCAGGGGCAGCAGCGTCTGCAGGCGCCCGAGCTGGGCGGCCGGCTGGCCGGCGCCGATCCAGCGGCGGCGCCAGCGCGCCGGCACCGCACCCGGCCGGCCGCGGCGCAGCAGCGCGGCGGCCCCCAGTCCCAGGCCCAGCCACTGCCGCCAGGCGGCCAGGGGCGCACCCGGCAGCAGGCCCACGCCTTGCCAGCCGGGCGCCACCAGACCGCCGTGGCCGAAGCTCGCTTCCTCGGCGACGCTGGCCCGCCGTTCCAGCACGTCCACCGCATGGCCGTCGGCGGCCAGCTCGAACGCGGTCGTGACGCCGACGATGCCGGCGCCGATCACGGCCACCCGCATGCTCAGGACTCCTCGTCGAGCAGTGCGGACGGACCGAAGTCCGACGGCGGGCCGGCCGCGTGCGTGCGGTGCAGCAGGGCCTCGATGGCCAGACTGACCGACAGCACGCGGTCATCGGCCCCTGCCGGCCCCCAGACCATCAGGCCCACCGGCAGCTGGTCCGGCGCATGGCAGGGCAGGCTGGCCGCGCAGCCGTCGAGCAGATTGATCACCGAGGGGTTGCGCAGCAGCAGCGCGTTGATCGCGAAGAACCGGGGGTCCGAGCTCAGCAGGGGCGCCATCACCGGCGCGACCATCGGCACGGTCGGCGACAGCAGCGCGTCGCAGCCGGCGATCGCCCGTTCGACACGGGTGATCCAGTCACGGCGCTGGTGGCCGAGATCGATGTAGTCGGCCGCGCTGATCGATTCGCCGCGCCGGATGCGCTGGGCCACGCGCGGGTCGTAGCGTTCGGCCTGCCGCGGGTCGGCCAGGCGGGCGCGGTGCCAGGCCCAGCTCTCGGCCGCCGCGAAGCCGCCCTGGGCCTGCAGACCTGCGAGCTCGCCGAGCTCGGGCAGCGCGATCTCGTGGAGATGGGCGCCGGCGTCGCGCAGCAGCTGCAGCGTCTGCTCGAAGGCCTGTGCAACCGTGCTGTCCAGCCCGTCGAGCATCAGCGTGTGGGGCACGGCCAGGCGCAGCGCGGCCAGGGGCTGCACCGACAGCCGGGGCCGCCGATCGGCCAGGATCGCGTGCAGCAGCACCGCGTCGCGAACGCTGCGGGTGATCGCGCAGGTGGTGTCCAGGGTGGGCGACAGCGGAATGCAGCCGTCGCGCGGCGTCAGTGCCTGCGTGTTCTTGAATCCGACCAGACCTTGCAGTGCCGCCGGGATACGGATCGATCCGCCCGTGTCCGAGCCCAGGGCCGCCCAGGCTGCGCCGCAGGCCACCGAGACCGCACCGCCGGACGTGCTGCCGCCGGGCACGCGCGGCGTCGGGTTCAGCCGGGCCGTGGTCGGGTTGGCCGGCGTGCCGTGGTGCGGGTTCAGGCCGATGCCCGAATAGGCGAACTCGCTGAGGTTGGTGTGGCCGACCAGGGCGGCGCCGGCGCGCCTCAGGCGGGCGACGGCGGTGCAGTCCGCCGTCGCCGTGGGGGCATCCGCCAGCACCTGTGCGCCGGCCGTCGTCTGCTGGCCTTGCACGTCGAACAGGTCCTTGATCGAGACCGCCAGACCGGCCAGCGGGGGCAGCGGCCCTCCGGCCTGTCGCAGCAGGTCCGTGCCCTGGGCGGTGGCGCGTGCCTGCGCCGTGAAGCGGCGGATGAAGGCATGGGCGCAGGCGGGGTCGTCGGCCGCGGCCTCGCTGGCCTGCAGCAGTTCCGAGGCCCGTGCACGACCCTGGCGGATCGCGCTGACGGCGGAGACCAGGTCCGGGGTCAGGCCAGGTGCTATACTCTCTGGGTTTATCTGGATGTCCATCGGTGTCCGGCGCTCCAGGCGGCCGGGCAAAGCCGGTCCATCTGGGCGGTGTCGATCGTTTGGCGAGCGGCGTCCGCGGGGTTCCCTGACGTCCGCGTCGGGGCCGCGGTCCTCGATGCAGGCGTCGACATCGTCGGTGTGACTGTTGTCGACACGGGCGTCGGGCATCTCATCGGTGTCCGCCAGATGAATCAGCCACGAACCGGCTTCAACGAGGTGTTCCGCCGTGTGTCGGTGCCCGCTTCAGGGTGCCCGCCGTGCGGGATTCGTGCCGGATTCTAGACCCAACCTTCGGAGTGTTATTCCATGTCCGTGACCATGCGCGAAATGCTGGAAGCGGGTGTCCATTTCGGACACCAGACCCGCTTCTGGAACCCCAAGATGGCCCCCTTCATCTATGGCCATCGCAACAAGATCCACATCATCAACCTCGAGAAGACGCTGCCGAAGCTCGAGGAAGCGCTGAAGTATGTCCGTCAGCTGAGCGCCAAGCGCGGCACGATCCTGTTCGTCGGCACCAAGCGCCAGGCCCGTGATCTGGTCGCCACCGAGGCCGCCCGCGCCGGCATGCCCTTCGTCGACCAGCGTTGGCTGGGCGGCATGATGACCAACTTCAAGACCGTCAAGGGTTCGCTGAAGAAGCTCAAGGACATGCAGGCCCAGCGCGAAGCCGGCCTGGAGACCATGACCAAGAAGGAAGGCCTGATGTTCGAGCGCGAGATCGCCAAGCTCGAGAAGGACATCGGCGGCATCGGTGACCTGACGGCGCTGCCGGACGCGATGTTCGTCATCGACGTCGGCTACCACAAGATCGCCGTCGCCGAAGCCAAGAAGCTGGGCATCCCGGTCGTCGGCGTCGTCGACACCAACCACTCGCCCGAAGGCATCGACTACGTCATCCCCGGCAACGACGACTCGGCCAAGGCCGTGGCGCTGTACGCCAAGGCTGTCGCTGATGCCGTGCTGGAAGGCAAGGCCAGCGCCGTGCACGAGGTGGTGACCGCCGTCGCCGCGGCTGGCGACGAGTTCGTCGAAGTCGCCGACGAGGCCTGATCCGCCTGACGCCGCTTCACGGCTGACCGGCAAGGGGGCTCGCGAGCCCCCTTTTCACACGCCCGTCAGCCGCGGCGTCGACATTGATCGTTGCCGCCCGCCGCCGCACCGCCTCGTGCGGGGCCGCCGCCGGCGACCGATACCGAACCGAACGGAGAACACAGATGGCTGCGATTACCGCCAGCATGGTGGCTGAACTGCGCGCGAAGACCGACGCGCCGATGATGGAATGCAAGAAGGCCCTGACCGAGGCCGACGGCGACATGGCCCGCGCGGAAGAGATCCTGCGCGTCAAGCTGGGCAACAAGGCCGGCAAGGCCGCTGCCCGCATCACCGCTGAAGGCGTCATCGCCTACGCCGTCGCCAACGGCGTCGGCGCGCTGATCGAGATCAACTGCGAGACCGACTTCGTCTCGAAGAACGACAGCTTCCTGGGCTTCGCCAACGCCGCCGCACGCCTGGTGGCGGAGGCCAACCCGGCCGACGTCGCCGCGCTGTCGGCCCTGGCTCATGAGCAGGACGGCTTCGGCCCGACGCTGGAAGAGGTCCGCAAGGGCCTGATCGGCAAGATCGGCGAGAACATGTCGATCCGCCGCTTCCAGCGCTTTGCCGCCGGCAACGGTCTGGCCAGCTACCTGCACGGCACCCGCATCGGCGTGGTCGTCGAGTTCGCCGGCAACGGCGACGCGCAGGCCGTGGCCGCCAAGGACGTCGCGATGCACATCGCCGCGATGAAGCCGGCCGCGCTGTCGAGCGCCGACGTTCCGGCCGACCTGGTCGAGAAGGAACGCAAGATCGCCGCCGAGAAGGCGGCCGAGTCGGGCAAGCCGGCCGAGATCATCGCCAAGATGGTCGATGGCTCGGTGCAGAAGTTCCTGAAGGAAGTCTCGCTGCTGGACCAGGTCTTCGTGAAGGCCGCTGACGGCAAGCAGACCGTGGGCGCCTACCTGAAGAGCACCGCCACCGACGTCAAGGGCTTCACCCTGTACATCGTCGGCGAAGGCATCGAGAAGAAGGTCGACGACTTCGCTGCCGAAGTCGCGGCCCAGGTCGCTGCCGCCAAGGGCCAGTAAGCCCCCCTTGGATGTGCCGTGCGCGGCCGGGTCCACCGGTCGTGTGCGCGTACACTGCGCGGCGCGCGTCGGGTCCTGCGGGGTCTGGCTGCGCGCCGTTTTCACGTGCGCGGCGCCGGGTCCTGCCGGACCTGCCGCGCACCGGACACGCCCGACGGGGCGATGTCCACGGCACCGAGGTGCCGACCGGTGCCCGCTGCCGCCTGCGGTGGCGGTGCCGGAACCCGATTCCGGTGGTGCTTCAGGGTGCACCGCCAGCGCGGCGTGACGGCGCGGCGTCCTTCACCAATCACCCGGCCCAGGGAATCTGTCCGCATGCCAGCCTACAAGCGCATCCTTCTGAAACTCTCCGGCGAGGCCCTGATGGGCGACGATGCCTATGGCATCAACCGCGATGTCATCGTGCGCATGGTGCGCGAGGTGCGCGAGGTCACCGAGATGGGCGTGGAAGTCGCGGTGGTGATCGGTGGCGGCAACATCTTCCGCGGCGTGGCCGGCGGCGCCAAGGGCATGGACCGGGCCACGGCCGACTACATGGGCATGCTGGCCACGGTGATGAACTCGCTGGCTCTGGCCGACACGATGCGCCTCGAAGGCATGACGGCCCGCGTGATGTCGGCCATCAACATCGAGCAGGTCGTCGAGCCGTACGTGCGGCCGAAGGCGCTGCAGTACCTGGAAGAGGGCAAGGTCGTCGTCTTCGCCGCCGGCACCGGCAACCCCTTCTTCACCACCGACACCGCGGCCGCGCTGCGTGGCGCCGAGATCGGTGCCGAGATCGTGCTGAAGGCCACCAAGGTCGACGGCGTCTACACCGCCGACCCGAAGAAGGATCCGTCGGCCACGCGTTATGCGAGCGTCAGCTTCGACGAGGCGATCGCCCGCAACCTGCAGGTGATGGACGCCACCGCCTTCGCGCTGTGCCGTGACCAGAAGCTGCCCGTCAAGGTGTTCTCGATCTTCAAGCCGGGCGCCCTCAAGCGCGTGGCGCTCGGCGAGGACGAGGGCACGCTGGTCCACGTCTGATCTGATTCCGTATCCAGGCCGGCCGCGGCGCTCCGCTTCCTGCGATGGGGCGGGGGCCGTGGCCGGTCACCGTTGTTCCATCGCGTTCCGTTTCCTCTCTCCGCGAGCTGCACCATGACGATTGCCGACATCAAGAAGACGGCCGAAGCCAAGATGGGCAAGTCCATCGAGGCCCTGAAGGGCGAACTGCAGAAGATCCGTACCGGCCGGGCCCATCCGGGCATCCTGGATCAGGTGCAGGTCGATTACTACGGCTCGCTGGTGCCGGTCAGCCAGGTCGCCAACGTCAGCCTGCTCGATGCCCGCACCATCAGCGTCCAGCCCTGGGAGAAGGGTCTCGGCGCCAAGATCGAGAAGGCCATCCGCGAGAGCGATCTGGGCCTGAACCCCAGCAGCCAGGGCGACCTGATCCGCGTGCCGCTGCCGCCGCTGACCGAGGAGCGCCGCAAGGAGCTGACCAAGGTCGTGCGCCACGCCGGCGAGGACACCAAGGTCGCGGTGCGCAACCTGCGCCGCGAGGCCAACGACCAGCTCAAGAAGCTGCTCAAGGACAAGGCCATCGGTGAGGACGACGAGCGCCGTGCCCAGGACGACGTGCAGAAGCTGACCGACCGCACCATCGCCGAGGTCGACAAGGTCGTGCAGTCCAAGGAAGCCGAGGTGCTGGCCGTCTGAGGCCACGCGTCGCGCGATGACTGCTTTCTCCGCCGCACCGGCGTCCGGTGATCCCCATCTGCCCCGTCACGTCGCCATCGTGATGGACGGCAACGGGCGCTGGGCCAAGAAGCGTTTCATGCCGCGTGTCTACGGCCACAAGGTCGGGGTCGACACGCTGGTCAACACGGTCAACGCCTGCATGGCCCGCGGCATCGAGTACCTGACGGTCTATGCCTTCTCGTCCGAGAACTGGAAGCGGCCGCAGGACGAGGTGTCGGGCCTGATGGGTCTGGTGCACGTGGCCGTCGCGCGTTATCTGCGCAAGATGGCGCAGGATGGGGTGCGCGTGGTCATCGTCGGTGACCGCGACAACGTCTCCGATCGTCTGCGTGCGGCCTGGGCCGAGGTCGAGTCGACCACGCGCCACAACACCCGGCTGACGCTGTCGGTGTGCTTCAACTACGGGGGCCGCTGGGACATCGCCCAGGCCGCGCGGCGGGCGATCGCCGACGGCGTGACCGCCGCACAGCTCGACGAGCAGCGCCTGTCGGCCTACATGGCGATGGCCCATGCGCCCGATCCGGATCTGCTGATCCGCACCGGCGGCGAGTTGCGCATCAGCAACTTCCTGCTGTGGCAGGCGGCCTATGCCGAGCTGCTCTTCACGCCCTGTCTGTGGCCGGACTTCAACGAGGCGGAGCTCGACCGTGCGCTGGCCGATTACGCGCGGCGTGAGCGGCGCTTCGGTGGCGTGCCCGCGCCCGCGCCGATGACCACGGCGGCGCACTGATGCTGCGTCAGCGCGTGATCACCGCGGTGCTGCTGCTGGCCGTGCTGCTGCCGTGCCTGTTCGCGCCGGTGACCCTGCCCTTCGCCCTGTTCACCCTGCTGGCCATCGCGGCCGCGGGTTGGGAATGGGCGCGCTTGAACCCGCTGGCGGCGGCCATGGCGCAGCGCCCCGTCGCGGCCTGGGCCAGCGGTGCGCTGCTGGGTGGCCTGTGTCTGCTGTGGCTGGCCCGCTGGCCGATGCCGCCGCGCGCGGCCCTGGCCGGTGGCACCGATCCGCGGCTGTGGCAGGCCGGTCTGCTGCTGTGGGTGGTCGGCCTGGTCATCGCGCTGCGCGCCGGCCCGACCGGCTGGCCGCGGCTGCCGACCGCCTTGCGCTGGCTGCTGGGCCTCTCGCTGCTGGGCCTGGCCTGGTTGGCGTTGGTGCAGGCCCGCGGCATCGGCGTCAATTTCCTGTTGTCGGTGATGGCGGTCGTCTGGACCGCCGACATCGCCGCCTACTTCTCCGGCCGCGCCTTCGGCCGTCGCAAGCTGGCGCCGCAGATCAGCCCCGGCAAGAGCTGGGAGGGCGTCTACGGCGGCGTGCTCGGCGTGGCCGTGCTGGCCTGCGTCTGGTTGCTGCTGATCGATCCACGGCTGCCGGTCGACTCCCCCAGCCTGTTCCGACTGCTGTTGCAGCGTGGCGGTGCCGGCCTGCTGCTGGTCGGCGTGCTGCTGCTGACGGCGCTCGGCGTGTGCGGCGATCTGTTCGAATCGCTGGTCAAGCGCTCGGCCGGGGTCAAGGACTCCAGCCAGCTGCTGCCCGGCCATGGCGGCGTGCTCGACCGCGTCGATGCCCTGCTGCCGGTGCTGCCGGCCGCGCTCGCACTGATCAGTTGGTGAGCGGTGCCGCGGCAGGTCTTGCCGTGACGCCCGGCGGCACCCGCCGCCGCTGGAACCCCTGTGCATCTTCCTGAATCCGAGAACCCCATGACCCAGCGCCAGCGCGTCTGCATCCTCGGTGCCACCGGCTCGATCGGCCGCAGCACGCTCGACGTCATCGCGCGTCATCCCGACCGTTACGTCGTCCAGGTGCTGACCGCGCACCAGCGCGTCGATGACCTCGCCGTGCTGTGCCGCGACCATCGCCCGGCCACCGCCGTGGTGGCCGACGCCCGGCAGGCCGAGCGCCTGCAGGCGCTGCTGCGTGCGGACGGCCTGGCCACCGAGGTGCTGCATGGCCCGCAGGCGCTGTGCGACGTGGCCGCCGCCGCCGATGTCGACAGCGTGATGGCCGCCATCGTCGGTGCCGCCGGCCTGTCGCCGTGTCTGGCCGCCGCGCGCGCCGGCAAGCGCCTGATGCTGGCCAACAAGGAGGCCCTGGTGGTCGGCGGCCGGCTGTTCATGCAGGCCGTCGAGCAGGGCGGGGGCGCGCTGCTGCCGGTCGACAGCGAGCATTCGGCCATCTTCCAGTGCCTGCCGGAGGACCGTTCGAGCTGGGCCCGGCGCATCGACCACATCGTGCTGACCGCCTCCGGTGGCCCGTTCCGTGAGCGGGCGCCGCACACGCTGCACGAGGTGACGCCCGAGCAGGCCTGCGCCCATCCGAACTGGGTCATGGGTCGCAAGATCTCGGTGGACTCGGCCACGATGATGAACAAGGCGCTGGAGGTGATCGAGGCGCGCTGGCTGTTCGACCTCGCGCCCGAGCGCATCCGGGTCGTGCTGCATCCGCAGAGCATCATCCACTCGATGGTCGTCTGTCGCGACCACAGCGTGCTGGCCCAGCTCGGTACGCCCGACATGAGGGTACCGATCGCCGTTGGCCTGGCCTGGCCCGAACGGGTGGTCAGTGGTGCCGAGTCGCTCGATTTCCTGAAGCTCTCCGCGCTGACCTTCGAGGACGCCGATGCCCGCCGTTTCCCCGGCCTGCAACTGGCCTGGGAATCCCTGCGCGCGGCCGAGGGCACGACCGCGGTCCTGAATGCGGCCAACGAGGTGGCCGTGGCCGCCTTCCTGGAGCGTCGCATGCGCTTCACCGACATCCATCGCGTCAACGCCGCCACGCTGGACGCCGTGCTGCCCGAGGCCGACGAGACGGCCTCGGTCGACGGTCTGCTGGCGCTGGATGCCCGTGCGCGGCGTGCGGCCGAGCGCACCGTGCTGGAGCTGGGCTGATGTTGTCGACCGTCGGCGGTTTCCTGCTCACGCTGGGCGTGCTGATCCTGGTCCATGAGTGGGGCCACTACCGGGTCGCACGGGCCTGTGGCGTGAAGGTGCTGCGGTTCTCGATGGGCTTCGGACGGGTGATCTGGCGCCGCCAGGCCTCGCCGCAGGACACCGAGTTCGTGCTTTCGTGGCTGCCGTTGGGCGGTTATGTGCGGATGCTCGATGAGCGGGAGGCGCCCGTGCCGCCGGCCCTGCTCGACCAGACCTACAACCGCAAGCCCTTGTGGCAGCGCTCGGCCATCGTCGCGGCCGGGCCGCTGGCCAATCTGGTGCTCGCGGTGCTGCTGTACGCGGCCTCGCACTGGATCGGTGTGCAGGAGCCGCTGCCGGTGCTGGCCAGTCCGGTGGCCGGCAGTCTGGCCGAGCGGGCCGGGCTGCGTGCCGGAGATGCCGTTCAGGCCTGGCGCACCTCGGGCGGCGATGCCGACGCCTGGCAGCCGGTGCCGTCGCTGACGGATCTGCGCTGGCAGCTGACACAGGCGGCGATGGAGGGGCGCTCGCTCGATCTGCGCATCAACGCGACCCAGCCGGGGGCCGCGCACGGCACGCGCGAACTGACCCTGCGCCTGGATGACCTGCGTGGCGAGGAGGTCGATGCCGCGCTGTTGCGTCGCATCGGGCTGGTCGGTGCCTACAGCGAACCGGTCCTCGGCGAGGTCAAGGCCGACGGTCCTGCGGCGCTGGCGGGTGCCCGTCAGGGCGACCGCGTGCTGCGGGTCGACGGCCGTCCGGTGGCCGACGCGGTCGCGCTGCGCGAGCTGATCCGACAGTCGGTCGACGGCCTGCGCGGCCGCACCCAGCGCTGGGAGGTCGAGCGCGGCGGCCGTACCCTGACTCTGGAGGTCACGCCGCGCGTGCTCGAAGATGGCGACCGCCGCATCGGGCGGGTCGAGGCCTACATCGGCGAGCCGCCGCGCATGGTGCTGGTACGCGCCGATGCGCTCGACGGTCTGGCCCAGGGCCTGCAGCGCACCTGGGAGGTCTCGCAGCTGTCGCTGAAGATGCTCTGGCGCATGCTCACCGGCGAGGCCTCGGTGAAGAACCTGAGCGGGCCGCTGACCATCGCCGACTACGCCGGCCAATCGGTGCAGCAGGGCCTGGGCTACTACCTGGGTTTCCTGGCCATGGTCAGCGTGAGCCTGGGGGTGCTGAACCTGCTGCCGCTGCCGATGCTCGACGGCGGACACCTGATGTACCATGCCTTCGAGGCCGTGACCGGTCGACCGGTCTCCGACCTGTGGCTGGCACGGCTGCAACGCGGTGGTCTGGCGGTCCTGCTGCTGATGATGTCGGTGGCCCTCTACAACGACGTGGCCCGGCTGCTGGGCCTGCACTGACCGCTTCCGATGTCCCGATATCCTGATTCCGTGCGGCGCCCGATCGCCGCGCTGTGCGCCGGCCTGGGTCTGCTGGCCGCCACCTTCCCGGCCCTGGCGGTCGAGCCCTTCGTGCTGCAGGACATCCGCATCGAAGGCCTGCAACGCACCGATCCGGGCACCGTCTTCGGCGCGCTGCCGTTCCGCGTCGGCGACAGCTACACCGACGAGAAAGCGGCCGCCGCGCTGCGTGCGCTGTTCGCCACCGGCCTGTTCAAGGACGTGCGCATCGAGATCGACGGCCGCGTGGCGGTGCTCGTCATCGAGGAGCGCCCGGTCGTCGAGTCGGTCTCCTTCGCGGGTCTGCACGAGTTCGACAAGGAACAGCTGCTGAAGTCGCTGAAGGACTCCGGCATCGGCGAAGGCCAGCCCTTCGACCGCGCACTGATCGAGCGCGCCGAGCAGGAGATCAAGCGGCAGTACCTGGCGCGCAGCCTCTACGGCGCCGAGGTCGTCACCACCGTGACACCGACCCAGCGCAACCGTGTGGCCGTGACCTTCACGATGAGCGAGGGCGAGTCCGCGCGCATCCGTGGCGTGCGCATCGTCGGCGCCCGGGCGTTCGACGAGGACACGCTGACCAACCTGATGGACCTGGCGCCCAGCAACTGGCTGAGCTGGTACACCAAGAACGACCGTTACTCGCGCGCCAAGCTCAACGGCGACCTGGAGTCGCTGCGCAACTGGTACCTGGACCGCGGCTACCTGGAGTTCGCGATCGAGTCCACCCAGGTCACGATCTCGCCGGACAAGCAGGACATCGCGATCACGGTCACCGTCCGCGAGGGTCAGCGCTACACGGTGACCGGCGTCACCCTGGCAGGCGACCTGCTGGGCAAGGATACGGATTTCGAGCGTCTGGTGACGGTGCGTCCCGGCCAGCCCTACCGTGCCACCGACGTCACCGAGACGGTCAAGGCCTTCACCGATCTGTACGGCAGCTACGGGCATGCCTTCGCGCGCGTCGAGCCTCGCACCGAGATCGATCGCGAGAACGCACGCGTGGCCATCACGCTGCAGGCGGACCCCCAGCGCCGCGTCTCGGTGCGCCGCATCGACATCTCCGGCAACGCCCGTACCCGCAACGAGGTGATCCGGCGCGAGTTCCGGCAGCTCGAATCGTCCTGGTACGACAGCCAGCGCATCAAGCTCTCGAAGGAGCGCATCGACCGTCTGGGCTACTTCAAGGACACCAGCGTCGACACGAACGAGGTGCCCGGTGCGCCCGATCAGGTCGATCTCGATGTCAGCGTCAGCGAGAAGCCCACCGGCAGCCTGATGCTGGGCATGAGCTTCTCCAGCGCCGACAAGCTCGCCTTCACGGCCTCGGTCAAGCAGGACAACGTGTTCGGCTCGGGCAATTACCTCGGGGTCGAGCTCAACACCAGCAAGACCGCGCGCAGCCTGGTCTTCAGCACCGTCGATCCCTACTTCACGATCGACGGGGTCTCGCGCGCGCTCGATCTGTACTACCGCACCTCGCGCCCCTACAACAGCCTGGGCGACCAGTACCAGATCGCCACGCCGGGCGCGGCGGTGCGTTTCGGCATCCCGTTCTCCGAGTACGACACGGTCTACCTCGGTGTCGGTGTCGAGCAGACCCACATCGGGTCGGACGCCGGCATCCCGAACCAGTACTTCGACTACCGCTTCCACTACGGGGCCCGCTCGACCGCCTTCCCGTTGACGCTGGGCTGGTCGCGCGACAGCCGCGACAACGTGCTGGCACCCAATGCCGGTCGTTATCTGCGTGCCAATGCCGAATGGAGCCTGGCCGGCGACGTCCGCTATCTGCGCACCAATTTCCAGGCCCAGCAGTACATCCCGTTCTGGCAGAAGTTCAGCCTCGGCCTGAATGCCGAGGTCGGTCTGGGCTACGGCCTGGGCAGCCGCGACTACCCGGTGTTCAAGAACTTCTACGGCGGTGGCCTGGGTTCGGTGCGCGTGTTCGAGCAGAACTCGCTGGGTGTCATCGACCCGACCGGCGCCTACATCGGCGGCGCCAAGAAGGTCAACCTCAATGCCGAGCTCTACCTGCCGATCCCCGGCAGCGGCAACGACCGGTCCTTGCGCGTGTTCCTGTTCGGCGATGCGGGCAATGTCTGGAAGGCCTCCGACCCGATCGAGCTGTCGTCGCTGCGGGCGTCGGTCGGTGTCGGTCTGTCGTGGGTCTCGCCGGTGGGGCCGCTGCGCCTGAGCTGGGGCCGTCCGGTGCGCTACGAGCCCACGGATAGAATCCAGCGCGTTCAATTCCAGATCGGGACCGTGTTCTGATGACCATGTCTGCCAGCCGCCCCCTGCATCCGCGCCCTGCGCGTCTCGGCCGGGGTGCCCCGGTCCTCTCCTGTCGTGGTCTGGCCGCCGCCGCCGTGCTGGCGCTGTCGGCCTGCGCGCCGCTGCTGGCCCAGGCCCAGGACGCCCTGCGCATCGGCTATGTCAACAGCGAACGCGTGCTGCGCGAGGCCGCTCCGGCCAAGGCCGCGCTGGCCCGCATGGAAGCCGACTTCAGCAAGCGCGACAAGGAGCTCAACGACGTGGCCGCGCGTCTGAAGTCCGTGGCGGACAAGCTCGACAAGGACGCGCCCACGCTGTCCGAGAGCGAACGCACCCGTCGCCAGCGCGACCTGCAGGAGCAGGGCCGCGAGCTCGAGCGCAAGCGCCGCGAGTTCCAGGAGGACCTGAACCAGCGTCGCAACGAGGAGACGCAGGCCATCGTCGAGCGCGCGAACAAGGTGATCAAGTCGATCTTCGAGAACGAGAAGTACGACCTGATCCTGCAGGACGCCGTCTTCTTCAGCCCGCGCGTCGACATCACCGACAAGGTGATCAAGGCGCTGGGTGCGGCGCCGGCCGCCAAGTAAGGCCGCCGATGTTGACGCCGCCCCGGCTGGCCGACATCGTGGCCGCCCTGGCGGCCAATGTCGACGCGGACACCGCTGGCGCCCTGCCGGCCGAGATCATCGGTGACGATGCGCTGACGATCAGCCGGCTCGCACCGCTGGAATCCGCCGGACCACAGGCGCTGGCCTTCCTGGCCCAGGCCCGCTATGCCTCGCAGCTGACCACGACCCAGGCCGGAGCGGTCATCGTCGGTGCCGCGCTGCGCGAGCAGGCTGTCGTCTGGCAGCAGGCCGCGCCTGGGCGCGCCTTGTTGCTGGTCGCCGATCCTTACCGTTATTTCGCACGGCTCACCCGCTGGTGGGCGGGCCGTGTCCGGCGCGCACCGGCCATCGGCGTGCATCCCTCGGCCGTGGTGGGCGAGGGCGTCCGCATCGCGCCCGACGCGAGCATCGCCGCCGGCGTGGTGATCGGTGCCGGCGTGTCGATCGCCGCCGGCGTGGTCATCGGTGCGCACAGCGTGATCGGCGACGATGCCGTCATCGGTGAGCGCACCCGGCTGGCCGCGCGCGTCGGCTTCGGCGACGGCTGCCGCATCGGCGCGCGCGGGTTCATCCAGGGTGGCGCGGTCATCGGCGGCGATGGCTTCGGCTTCGCGCCGGCCCGCCAGGGCGACGGCATGGTCTGGGAGAAGATCGAGCAGCTCGGCGCGGTGACCATCGGCGACGATGTCGAGATCGGCGCCAACACCTGCGTCGACCGCGGTGCGCTGGACGACACCCGCATCGACGATGGCGTCAAGCTCGACAACCTGATCCAGGTCGCCCACAACGTCCACATCGGCGCCCACAGCGCGATGGCCGGCTGCGTCGGCATCGCCGGCTCGGCACGGATCGGCCGGCACTGCACGGTTGGCGGCGGTGCGATCATCCTCGGCCACCTCGAACTGGTCGATCATGTCCATGTCACGGCGGCCACCGTGATCACGCGGTCGGTGCTCAAGCCGGGCCAGTACAGCGGCCTGTTCCCGTTCGACGACAATGCGTCGTGGGAGAAGAACGCCGCGACCCTGCGTCAGCTGCACACCTTGCGTGAGCGGCTGCGGGCGCTGGAGCGAGCCGCCCGCGCCTGAATCCCTGTCTCCCTTCCGTTGCCGGCCGCAAGGCCTGCGGCCCTGAGGCCCGGCGCGGCGCCCTGCGGGTGCCGTGCACGTGGCGCCCTCGTGCGATGGTTCCAGTCACCCGATGTCGGGTGTTTGCGCCGCGCGGACAGGCCGCCAGCGGTTGCCCCTCACATTCCATCCACCGGCCCGAAGAAGACCGCCATGACCAAGCCCGTGATCGACATCCACAAGATCCTGAAGCTGCTGCCGCACCGCTATCCCATCCTGCTGGTCGACCGCGTGGTGGAGTTCGAGAAGGACCAGCGCATCAAGGCGCTGAAGAACGTCACGATCAACGAGCCCTTCTTCGTCGGCCACTTCCCGAACCGGCCGGTGATGCCGGGCGTGATGATGCTGGAAGCGCTGGCGCAGACGGCCGCGCTGCTGTCCTTCGAGTCCATGGGCCAGCAGCCCGACGAGAACACCGTCGTCTACTTCCTGGGCATCGATGGCGCGCGCTTCAAGCGGGTGGTCGAGCCCGGCGACCAGCTGGTGCTGGAGGCCTGGATCGAGCGCGCCAAGGCCGGCATCTACAAGTACAAGGCGCGCGCCAGCGTCGACGGCGAGACCGCCGTCGAGGCCGAGCTGATGTGCACGATGCGCAAGGTCGCCTGAGGCGCTCCGCCCGTCCGTACCGCGCGATCCCATCCGTTTTCCGCACAGGCCGCGCTGCCGCGGCCTGTGCAGTCCCAGTCAGGAGAGACGCCACCATGGCGCTGATCCATCCGACCGCCCTGGTCGATCCCCAGGCCGAGCTGGCCGCCGACGTGCAGGTCGGCCCCTACGCGATCATCGGTCCGCAGGTGCGCATCGGTGCGCGTACCCGCATCGGCGCGCACTGCGTGATCGACGGCGACACCACGATCGGCTGCGACAACGTCTTCCATCCCCACGGCTCGATCGGCGGCATGCCGCAGGACATGAGCCACGGCGGCGAGGTGACGAAGCTGGTCATCGGTGACCGCAACACGGTGCGCGAGTTCTGCACCTTCAACACCGGCACCTTCAAGGAAGAGGGCGTGACCCGGGTCGGCGACGACAACTGGATCATGGCCTACGTGCATCTGGCGCACGATGTGCGGCTCGGCAGCCATTGCGTGCTGGCCAACAACGCGACGCTGGCCGGCCACGTCCATGTCGGCGACTGGGCGGTGATCGGCGGGCTGTCCGGCATCCACCAGTTCGTGCACGTGGGCGCCCACGCGATGATCGGTTTCCAGGGCCATGTGTCGCAGGACGTGGCACCGTTCATGACGGTCGACGGCCATCCGCTGGCCACGCGTGCGGTCAACCTGACCGGTCTGAAGCGGCGTGGCTTCGGCCCCGAGCGCATCGCCATCATCCGCCAGATGCACAAGCTGATCTTCCGCGACGGCCTGACGCTGGAGCAGGCCAAGGCCGCCATCGCCGCACTGCGCGGCAGCGACGCGGGTGTGGCCGACGGCGACATCGACGGCATGCTCGACTTCCTGGCCGCGTCCACGCGCGGTCTGGTGCGCTGACGCGGCGATGATGTCGGCGGCGCCGCGGCTCGCACTGGTGGCTGGAGAGGCCTCGGGCGATCTTCTGGCCGGTCTGCTGCTGCAGGGCCTGCGCACGCGCTGGCCGGGCCTGCAGGCGGCCGGCATCGGCGGGCCGCGCATGGCGGCCCAGGGCTTCGAGTCCTGGTGGCCGCATGAGCGGCTGAGCGTCTTCGGCTATGTCGATGCGCTCAAGCGCCTGCCCGAGTTGCTGCGCATCCGCCGCCAGCTCGGCGACCGCCTGCTCGACGAGCGCCCCTCGGTCTTTATCGGCGTCGATGCGCCCGACTTCAACTTCGGGCTCGAGACCCGGCTGAAGGCCGCCGGCGTGCGCACCGTGCACTTCGTCTGCCCGTCGATCTGGGCCTGGCGCGGCGAGCGCGTGCACAAGCTCAAGGCCGCGGCTGACCACGTGCTGTGCCTGTTCCCCTTCGAGCCGCCGCTGCTGCAGCGCCACGGCATCGCCGCCACCTTCGTCGGCCATCCACTGGCCGACGCGATCCCGCTGGAGGTGCCGCGCGCGGCCGCCCGCCAGGCGCTCGGCCTGGCCGCCGATGCCACCGTGGTCGCGCTGCTGCCCGGCAGCCGGCGCAGCGAGATCGCCCACATCGCCCCGCGCCTGATCGCGGCGGCTGCCCGCATGGCGCGCCAGCGGCCGCAGCTGCAGTTCGTGATGCCGGTGGTGCCGGGGCTGCGCGGCCTCGTCGAGCCCCTGTTGGCCCGGGCCCAGTCCGAGGGCGACTACCCGGCCACGCTGCGTCTGCTCGACGGCCAGTCGCATGCCGCGCTGGCCGCCTGCGACCTGACGCTGGTGGCCAGCGGCACGGCCACGCTGGAGGCGGCCCTGTTCAAGTGCCCGATGGTCATCACCTACCACCTGAGCGCGCTCAACTGGTGGCGGATGAAGCGCATGCGCTACCAGCCCTGGGTCGGCTTGCCCAACATCCTCAGCCAGGGCTTCATCGTGCCCGAGCTGATCCAGGATGACGCCACGCCCGAGGCGCTGGCCCGTGAAGGTCTGGCCTGGCTGGACGACGCGCCGCGCGTCGACCAGCTGCGCCAGCGCTGCGTCGGGCTGCACCAGCAGCTGCGGCGTGACACCGCCAACCAGGCCGCCGATGCCCTCGCGCAAGTCCTCGCTCTCGCTTGAGTCGCGCCAGCTCGGCCTGCTCGATCTGCCGGTGCCGCTGCCGGTGCCCGCGCTGCTGACGGCGCGTTCGCGCGCGGCCGTGCGGCGGCGCCCGCGGCCCACCGGGCTGCCGCCGCTGCAGATGGACTGGCTGCAGCCGGCGCCGGGCATCGGCGCGCTGGTGGCCGGCGTCGACGAGGCCGGCCGCGGACCACTGGCCGGTCCGGTGGTGGCCGCCGCCGTCATCCTCGACGAGCTGCAGCCGATCGCCGGCCTCGGCGACAGCAAGGTGCTGACGCCGCGTCGACGCGAGCGCCTGTTCGACGAGATCCGCGCCAAGGCCCTGGCCTGCTGCATCGCCGAGGCCACGGTTGAGGAGATCGACCGCCTGAACATCCTGCAGGCCACGATGCTCGCCATGCAGCGCGCGGTGGCCGGCCTGCGCCTGCCGCCGCAGCAGGTGCTGGTCGATGGCAACCGGGTGCCGGATCTGCCGATGGCCGCGCATGCCATCGTGCAGGGCGATGCCCGCGTGCCCTCGATCTCGGCGGCCTCCATCCTGGCCAAGGTCCACCGCGACCGGCTGTGTGCCGTCCTGCACGCGCGCTGGCCCGACTACGGTTTCGCCACCCACAAGGGCTATCCGACGCCCGAGCATCTGAACGCGCTGCGTGTGCATGGTGCGTGCCCCGAGCACCGGCGCAGCTTCGCCCCGGTGCGCCTGGCCATCGCCCAGGCCGGCATCCAGCCCTGATCCGCGCATGACCGCCGCATCCATTCCGTCCGGGGCCGCTCCGGGCCAGCCCGACGTCCAGCGCCTGAGCTCGCGCGACAACCCGCTGCTGGTGCAGCTGCGCCGCCTGGCGCGGGATCCGGCGGCCTACCGCAAGGCCGGTCGGGTCTGGCTGGAGGGCGAGCATCTGTGCTCGGCCCTGCTGACGCGCGGACTGAGGCCCCTGCAGGCCGTCATCACCGAAGCGGCCTGGGAGACCGGCGGTGCGCTGCACGACCTGGCGCGTGCGGCGCCGCAGGTGCGGGTGCTGCCCGCGGCGCTGTTCGATGGCCTGAGCGGCCTGGAGTCACCTGCGCCGCTCGGTTATGTGTGGGCGCTGCCCGAGGCCGGGGCGATCGCGCCGCAGGCGGCCAGTCTGGTGCTCGACCGGGTGCAGGATGCCGGCAACGTCGGCAGCATGTTGCGCAGCGCGGCGGCCTTCGGCGTGGGTCAGGTCCTCGCGCTCAAGGGCACGGCCGCGCTGTGGTCGCCCAAGGTGCTGCGCTCGGGCATGGGTGCCCATTTCGGCCTGCGGCTGATCGAGGGTCTGGCGCCCGAGGCGCTGCAGGCGCTGGCCGTGCCGCTGATCGGCACCAGCCTGGGCGACGACAGCGTGGCGCTGCCGCTGGCCCGCGTGGCCCAGCCCTGCGCCTGGGTCATGGGCCACGAGGGGCAGGGCGTGGATGCCGCACTGCTGGCACGCTGCGCGCAGCGCGTGCGCATCCCGCAGCCCGGCGGCGAGGAGTCGCTCAACGTGGCCGCGGCGACCGCGATCTGCCTGTACGAGTCGGTGCGACAGGGCGCTGCGGACTGAGGCCTGCGGTGCGGGCCGGCCGGGTGCCCCTCCGGCGGGCCAGGGCGCACACCCGGCCGCGCCTCCCGTGGCTCAGTAGATGAGCCGGTCCGGGCGGATGTCGCGCAGGATGGTGGTGGCGATCTCCTCGATCGACTTGTGCGTCGAGCTCAGCCAGGAGATGCCCGAGCGGCGCATCATGGTCTCGGCCTCGCGCACCTCATGTCGGCAGTTGTCGAGTGCGGCATAGCGGCTGCTCGGGCGCCGCTCGTTGCGGATCTGGGACAGGCGCTCCGGGTCGATCGTCAGGCCGAAACACTTGCGGATGTGCGGCACCAGCGCCGGTGGCAGCTTGTTGCGCTCGAAGTCCTCGGGGATCAACGGATAGTTGGCGGCCTTGACGCCGTGCTGCATCGCCAGATACAGGCTGGTCGGTGTCTTGCCACAGCGGCTGACGCCCAGCAGGATCACGTCGGCGGCATCCAGGTTGCGTGAGCTCTGGCCATCGTCATGCGCCAGCGAGAAGTTGATCGCCTCGATCCGTTCGTTGTACTCGTCGCTCTTGGCGGCGTCGGAGAAGCGGCCCACGCGGTGGTTGCTCTTGACGCCGAACTCGGCTTCCAGCGGTTCGACGAAGTGGCGGAACATGTCCATCACCATGCCCTGGCATTCCGGGCCGCTGATGATCTCGCGCACCGTGTCGTCGACCAGCGTGATGAAGACCACCGGCCGGCGCCCCTCGGCGGCGGCGACCTGGTTGATCTCGACGAGCACCGCCTGGGCCTTGGCCACGGTGTCGATGAAGGGGCGCCGCACGTGGCGGGGCTTGATCGAGAACTGCGCGAGGATGGAGTTGCCGAAGGTCTCGGCGGTGATGCCGGTTCCGTCCGAGACAAAGAACACGCTGCGTTGGGGCATGACCGTGTGGATGAGGGGATCAGGGTAATCAACAGGCGACGTCTGCACGATCATAGGCGCGAAAGCGCCGCGGTTCGTCCTTAGAATGGCGCGAGTTTCAAAGCGGTTTCGGCGAGGCCCGATCGGCCTGCCGGGGCTTCGCACCCCTGTTTTCCGCCTGTCCTTCCGCCCTCGTCCGGTTTCCCGTCGTGTCGATCGATGCCCGCCTCCAACCCCGTGATGCCGCGCTGCGGCCGGGGTGCGTGCGTCTCCACCGCGGACGTCCGGAATCGCGCGCCGACAGGCTCCCGGTTTTTCAACCCTACGGAGCTTTCCCATGTCTTCCAGCCCTCTGGCGACCGCCCTGGTCGTCCCGTTTGAACATCTGAGGATGGGTGATGTCGAGGTGGTCGGCGGCAAGAACGCCAGCCTCGGCGAAATGATCAGCCAACTGGCCGCCAGCGGCGTGCGCGTCCCCGGTGGTTTCGCGACCACGGCCCACGCCTTCCGCGAATTCCTGAGCCACGGTGGTCTGACCGCGAAGATCAACGCGCGCCTGTCCGCGCTCGACACCGACGACGTCAAGGCGCTGGCCGTGGCCGGCGCCGAGATCCGCCAATGGGTGATCGACGCGCCGTTCCCGGCCGATTTCGAGGCCGCGGTGCGTGCCGCCTTCGTCCAACTGACGGCCGACAGCCCCGAGGCCAGCTTCGCCGTGCGCTCGTCGGCCACGGCCGAGGATCTGCCTGACGCGTCGTTCGCCGGCCAGCAGGAGACCTTCCTGAACGTCGTCGGCATCGAGGACGTGCTGCACAAGATGAAGGAGGTCTTCGCCTCCCTGTACAACGACCGCGCCATCAGCTACCGCGTGCACAAGGGCTTCGCCCATGCCGACGTGGCCCTGTCGGCCGGTGTGCAGCGCATGGTCCGCTCCGATCTGGGTGCGGCCGGCGTGATGTTCACCATCGACACCGAGTCGGGCTTCCAGGACGTGGTCTTCATCACGTCCAGTTACGGCCTGGGCGAGACGGTGGTGCAGGGCGCCGTCAATCCGGACGAGTTCTACGTCCACAAGCCGCAGCTCAAGGCCGGCAAGTTCCCGGTCATCCGTCGCACGCTGGGCAGCAAGCTGATCCAGATGACCTTCGCCACGCCCGAGGAGCGTGTGGCCAGCGGCAAGCTGGTCAAGACCGAGGACGTGCCGGTCGAGCAACGCAACCGCTACAGCCTGAACGACGCCGACGTGGTCGAGCTGGCGAAGTACGCGCTGATCATCGAGCAGCACTATGGCCGCCCGATGGACATCGAGTGGGGCAAGGACGGCCGTGACGGCAAGCTCTACATCCTGCAGGCCCGCCCGGAGACCGTGAAGAGCCAGGCCGAAGGCCAGGTCGAGCACAAGTACAAGCTCAAGGGCAGCAGCGCCGTGCTGGCCGAGGGTCGTGCCATCGGCCAGAAGATCGGTACCGGCCCGGTGCGCCTGGTCAGCTCGATCGCCGAGATGGACCGTGTGCAGCCCGGCGACGTGCTGGTCACCGACATGACCGACCCGAACTGGGAGCCGGTGATGAAGCGCGCCAGCGCCATCGTCACCAACCGCGGCGGTCGCACCTGCCACGCGGCCATCATTGCGCGCGAGCTCGGCATCCCGGCCGTCGTCGGCTGCGGTGACGCGACCGAGAAGCTGACCGACGGCCAGCTGGTCACGGTGGTCTGCTCCGAGGGCGATACCGGCATGATCTATGACGGCCTGCTCGAGACCGAGGTGGTCGAGGTGCGCCGCGGCGAGATGCCGTACTGCCCGGTCAAGATCATGATGAACGTCGGCAACCCGACGCTGGCCTTCGACTTCGCCCAGGTGCCGAACTCGGGCGTGGGTCTGGCGCGGCTGGAATTCATCATCAACAACAACATCGGCGTCCACCCGAAGGCCATCCTCGACTATCCGAACATCGATGCCGACCTGAAGAAGGCCGTCGAGTCGGTGGCGCGCGGTCATGCCTCGCCGCGTGCCTTCTACGTCGACAAGCTGGTCGAGGGCGTGGCCACCATCGCCGCCGCCTTCTGGCCGAAGACCGTCATCGTGCGCCTGTCGGACTTCAAGTCCAACGAGTACAAGAAGCTGATCGGTGGTTCGCGCTACGAGCCGGACGAAGAGAACCCGATGCTGGGCTTCCGCGGTGCCTCGCGCTACATCAACGCCGAGTTCGCCGATGCCTTCGCGATGGAGTGCGAGGCGCTCAAGCGCGTGCGCAACGACATGGGTCTGACCAACGTCGAGATCATGGTGCCGTTCGTGCGCACGGTCCGTCAGGCCGAGCGGGTGGTCGGTCTGCTGGCTGACAAGGGCCTCAAGCGGGGTGACAACGGCCTGCGCGTGATCATGATGTGCGAGGTGCCGAGCAACGCCATCCTGGCCGATCAGTTCCTGCAGCACTTCGACGGCATGTCGATCGGCTCGAACGATCTGACCCAGCTCACGCTGGGCCTGGACCGCGACTCCGGCCTGGAGCAGCTGGCCGAGGACTTCGACGAGCGCGACCCGGCCGTGCGGGCGATGATCAGCCGTGCCATCACCGCCTGCCGGGCCACCGGCAAGTACGTCGGCATCTGCGGTCAGGGCCCCAGCGACCATCCGGACTTCGCCGACTGGCTGGCTGGCGAGGGCATCGTCTCGATCTCGCTGAACCCCGACTCCGTCATCGAGACCTGGACGCGCCTGGCCCAGCGCTGAGCGTTCCCGCAGTGCGCAAGCGTCGGCTCTGATGTCCCGCCTGCGCCTGCGTGTCGACGAGAACACCCGACGCTTCACGCGTCGGCTGCATCGGCGCTACCTGCTGTTCACGCTGGGGCTGCTGCTCTTCGTGGGCTGCATGGCCCTGCTGGAGCGCGCAGGCTGGCCGCGCGCGGGCATCGGGGCGAGCTTTCTCATCGGCACGGTGCTGGTCTATGCCGGCATCGGGCTGATGAGCCGCACCACCGACGAGGCCGAGTACTACGTCGCCGGCCGTCGTGTGCCGGCGATCTACAACGGCATGGCCACGGCCGCCGACTGGATGAGCGCGGCCTCGTTCATCGGGACGGCCGGGGTGCTCTACCTCAACGGCTTCAATGCCCTGGCCTACATCCTGGGGTGGACCGGCGGCTTCTGCCTGGTGGCCGTGCTGCTGGCGCCTTACCTGAGGCGCTTCGGCCAGTTCACGATTCCCGATTTCCTCGGCGCACGCTATGGCGGTCATGCGCCACGTGTGATCGGTGTGCTGGCCACCGTGCTGGTCAGCTTCGTCTACGTCGTGGTCCAGGTCTACGGCGTGGGTCTGGTGGTCTCCCACCTGACGGGTTTCAGCTTCGACATCGGCATCTTCGTCGGCCTCGGCGGGGTGCTGGTGTGCAGCTTTCTCGGCGGCATGCGGGCCGTCACCTGGACCCAGGTCGCGCAGTACATCGTGCTGATCCTGGCCTACACCGCACCGGTGGTCTGGCTCGGCCTGCACCAGGGCGGGGGTCTGGCGCCGATGTTCAACTACCAGCGCCAGCTGCAGGTGGTCACCGCGCGCGAGGCCGAGCTGATGCGCGATCCGGCCGAACTGCAGGTGCGGGCGATCCATGCCCAGCGCGCCGACGAGGCCCGCCGCAAGCTGCGTGACGTGCCTGCGGCGATGGCCGCCGACACCGAACAGCTGGCGCGTGACATCGAGCGCATGCGAGCCGAGGACGTGCCCCTGGCCCAGATCCAGCGGGCCGAGCGGCGCCTCGAGCGCTTGCCGCGCACCGTGCCGACGGCGCGTGCCCAGTACGAGCGGGAGCTGGCCGTGGCGCTGCAACAGTCGCAGCCCTTGGCCGGTCTCGCCCGCCAGACCCAGCCGCCGGAGCCGGGCAGCCGGCTGAATTTCCTCGGGCTGGTGCTGTGCCTGATGCTGGGCACCGCCGCCATGCCGCACATGCTCACCCGCTACTACACGACCCCCTCCGTGGCCGAGGCGCGGCGCTCGGTGGGCTGGTCGCTGTTGTTCATCGTCGGGCTCTACATCAGCGCGCCGGCGCTGGCGGTGATGGTCAAGTACGAGGTCTTCACCCAGCTGGTGGGCACGTCCTACGGCAGCCTGCCGGACTGGGTCCACCGCTGGAGCAAGCTGGATCCGGCCCTGGTCAACTTCTCGGATGTCAACGGCGACGGGCTGCTGCAGTTGTCCGAACTGCGCTTGGGCGGCGACATGATCGTGCTGGCCGCGCCCGAAATGGGCGGGCTGCCGCTGGTGGTGACCTATCTGGTGGCCGCGGGCGGGCTGGCGGCGGCGCTGTCCACCGCCGACGGCCTGTTGCTGACCATCGCCAACGCACTGGCTCATGATCTGGTCTTCCGCACCGTGCAGCCGCCGCGCGCCAGCGCGATCCGGCGGGTGATGCTCAGCAAGATGATGGTGCTGCTGATCGCCTTGCTCGCGGCCTGGGTGGCCACGCTGCGCATCACCAACATCCTGCCCTTCGTCACCGCCGCGTTCTCTCTCGCCGCCTCGGCGTTCTTCCCGGCGCTGGTGATGGGCATTTTCTGGCGTGGCGCCAACCGTGCCGGGGCGGTCAGCGGCATGTTGGTGGGCACGCTGGCCTGTCTCGCCTGTCTGGCCTGCATGGTGCCTGCGCTGCGGCCCTGGTTGCCCTGGGCGCCGTGGATCGCCGGCGCCGGGCTCGAGCCCATGGTCGCCGGTGGCCTGCTGGGTGTGCCGTCGGGGGCGCTGACGCTGGCGCTGGTCAGCCTTGCCCGGGCGCAAGGGGCCTCGGGCGCTCCGGAGGTGGTGGACCTGCTGCGTCAGCCTCGTGGCGGGGCCCGTCAAAACCCGCTATAATCTTCGGTTTTCCTCTTGCTGCATCCGTCTGCGCGCGATTGGCGTGCGCAGTGTCTCGAGGTCCTGCTGACGCAAGGGCCGCCGGGCGCGGGCAGCTTCCGGCTTCCGGCCGGTGCCGTGCGATCGCACGGCGATGGCCGGGAGAGGGAAACCACAAGGAGTGTCCATGCGTCATTACGAGATCGTGCTGCTGGTCCACCCGGACCAGAGCGAGCAGGTTCCGGCCATGCTGGAGCGTTACAAGGGCATCGTCACCGCCAACGGCGGCACCGTGCACCGCGTCGAGGACTGGGGCCGCCGTCAACTGGCCTACCAGATCCAGAAGCTGGCCAAGGCGCACTACGTGTGCGTGAACATCGAGTGCAGCAAGGAAACCCTGGCTGAGCTCGAGACCGGCTTCCGCTACAACGACGCCGTGCTGCGCCACCTGACCGTGGCCAAGGACAAGGCCGAGACCGGCCCGTCCGTGATGATGAAGGCCGTCGAGAAGGAAGAGTCGCGCAAGGCGGCGGCTTCCTCGGAGTCGGCCAACTGATCGGCGACGCGACCGCAGCCCGGGCGGCGCGCGACGAACCGGCACGGCACAACCGGCTGGTCCTGAGCGCGCAGCTGCTCGAACGCGGCGCCCTGCGCTACACCCCTGCCGGCGTACCGGCCCTCGACGCGACGCTGCAACATGCCGCGTCGGTCGTCGAGGACGGACGCCCGCGCCAGATCTCCTTCGAGATCAAGGCGCTGGGCATCGGGGCCATCACGCAGGCGCTGGGCGCGCTGGCACTGGGTCAGGAGGCGGAGTTTTCCGGTTTCCTGGGCCAGACCCGCAACGGTCGCGGACTGCTGTTCCACATCACGCATCTGGTCGCGCATCCGATGCCGGCCAACGCCCTGTAATTTTCCAGATCCAAGAGGTTCCACATGGCACCCCCCCGTGGCAAAGGCAAGTTCTCCAAGGACCGCAAGCCCAAGCGCAACCAGCAGTCGCTGCTGTTCAAGCGCAAGCGCTTCTGCCGCTTCACCGTCGCCGGCGTCGAGTCGATCGACTACAAGGACATCGACGTCCTGCGTGACTTCGTCGGCGAGAACGGCAAGATCACCCCGGCCCGTCTGACCGGCACCCGTGCCTTCTACCAGCGTCAGCTGACCGTGGCCATCAAGCGTGCGCGCTTCCTGGCCCTGGTGCCGTACAGCGACAAGCACCGCGTCTGAAGGAGCGATTGACCATGCAAGTGATCCTGCTCGAAAAGGTCGCCAATCTGGGCAACCTGGGTGATGTCGTCAAGGTCAAGGACGGCTTCGCTCGCAACTTCCTGATCCCGACCAAGCAGGCGCGCCGCGCTACTGCGGCCGCGGTCAAGGAATTCGAAGCCCGTCGTGCGGAGCTGGAGAAGGCCGCCGCCGAGAAGCTCGCCGCCGCCCAGGGCGTCGGTGAGAAGCTGGCTGGCCAGACCCTGACCGTGGCCCAGAAGGCGGGCGTCGACGGCCGTCTGTTCGGCTCGGTGACCAACGCCGACGTCGCTGACGCGCTGAAGAAGCAAGGCTACGACGTGCCCAAGGCCCAGGTCCGCATGCCCAGCGGCCCGCTGAAGGCGCTCGGCGAGTTCCCGGTCCAGGTCGCGCTGCACACCGACGTTCTCGTCGAAGTCAGCGTCCACGTGGTCGCCGAGGCCTGATCGGTCTTCCGATCCGGCTCGTCCGACCGGCGGCGCGTCCTGCGCGCCGCCCCGACCCAAGGGTCGGCCCTCACGGGCCGGCCCTTTCGCATTTCTGGGTCTGCCGTGCTGTCCACGCCAGATCCACCGGAAGCCCACAGCCCTGTCCACAGGGCGTCCGGCCCGGTCGCCCTATGATCCACGTCTGACCTTGCCGCGCCACCCATGAACATCGCCTACCGCTCTCCGAACGCCGATGGATCGGCCCCGGCCGATGACGAGGTCGCGCGCCTGCGCATCCCGCCGCACTCCGTCGAGGCCGAACAGAGCGTGCTCGGCGGCCTGCTGATCGACAACATGGCCTGGGACCGGGCCGGTGACCAGATCAGCGACGGCGACTTCTACCGCTGGGAGCACAAGGAGATCTTCAACGCGATCGCCCAGCTGCTGGCCGCCAGCAAGCCGGCTGACGTGATCACGGTCTTCGAGCACCTCCAGCAGAGCGGCAAGCACGAGCAGATCGGTGGCCTGGCCTATCTGAATGCGCTGGCCCAGAGCGTGCCGAGTGCCGCCAACCTGCGGCGTTATGCGGAGATCGTGCGTGAGCGCGCCATCCTGCGCAAGCTGATCTCGGCTTCCGACGAGATCGCCACCAACGCCTTCAACCCGCAGGGCCGGCCGGTCAGCCAGATCCTCGACGAGGCCGAGGGCAAGATCTTCAAGATCGGCGAGGAGGGCTCGCGCAACAAGCAGGGCTTCATCGGCATCGACAAGCTGGCCATCGAGATCATCGACCGCGTCAACGAGCTGGCGGAGAACGGTGCCGAGGACGTCACCGGCGTGCGCACCGGCTTCTTCGACATGGACCGCATGACGGCCGGCCTGCAGAAGGGCGACCTGATCATCCTGGCCGCGCGCCCGTCGATGGGCAAGACCGCCTTCGCGCTGAACATCGCCGAGAACGTGGCGGTGCACGAGGGCCTGCCGGTGCTGGTCTACTCGATGGAAATGGGCGCGGCGCAGCTGGCGCTGCGGATGATCGGCTCGCTCGGCCGCATCGACCAGAGCAATCTGCGCACCGGCCGTCTGCGTGACGACGAGTGGGCCCGGCTGACCGAGGCGGTCGAGACGATGAGCAAGGCCCAGCTCTTCATCGACGAGACGCCGGCGCTGAACCCGGCCGAGCTGCGCGCGCGTTCGCGCCGCATGGCCCGCCAGTACGGCCAGCTCGGCCTGATCGTCGTCGACTACCTGCAGCTGATGAGCGGCACCAGCAAGAGCGAGGGCGAGAACCGGGCGACCGAGATCTCGGAGATCTCGCGCGGCCTGA
This sequence comes from Pseudaquabacterium rugosum, assembly GCF_038066575.1. Taxonomy (NCBI): domain Bacteria; kingdom Pseudomonadati; phylum Pseudomonadota; class Betaproteobacteria; order Burkholderiales; family Sphaerotilaceae; genus Pseudaquabacterium; species Pseudaquabacterium rugosum. The sequence goes on from NZ_JBBUTF010000013.1 coordinate 174,088, forward strand.
AGGCCCTGGCCAAGGAGCTGCAATGCCCGGTGATCGCGCTGTCGCAGCTCAACCGCTCGGTCGAGACACGCACCGACAAGCGGCCGATGATGTCCGATCTGCGTGAATCGGGCGCCATCGAACAGGATGCCGACATCATCATGTTCATCTACCGCGACGAGTACTACAACAAGGAATCCAAGGAGCCGGGCATTGCCGAGATCATCATCGGCAAGCAGCGTAACGGCCCGGTCGGCACGGTGAAGCTGGCCTTCCTGAAGCCCAACACCAAGTTCGACAACCTGGCGCCGGGCGCGCTGGGCGGCGGCGAGTACTGACGCCCGCCCGGGCGCCGTCCGGCGCTCAGGGGTGCTGTTCAAAAACACAGTGTCCCGCTAGACTGCCGGCATGTCCGGCCGTCCACTGATTCCGTTGTCGCCGCTGCACACCGTGGTCAAGGGCCGCGGTGTGGCCTGGACGCAGGCCCATCGCCACGACAGTGTCGAACGCCAGCCCGAGGACGACGGCTGGGGCGCGCTGGAGCAGCGTCAGGCCGAACGCGAGGTCTGGCGGCCGCAGACCACGGTGCGCGATGAGCAGGTGCGCACCCTCATCAGCCGCAACGACTCCCCCGACATCGGTTTCGACCAGTCGATCAACCCTTACCGGGGCTGCGAGCACGGATGTGTCTACTGCTATGCGCGGCCCTCGCATGCCTGGCTGGGCCTGTCGCCCGGCCTGGATTTCGAGACGCAGCTGGTGGCCAAGGTCAATGCGGTCGATTGCCTGCGCGCTGAGCTGGCCCGCCCGGGCCATGTGCCGTCGCCGATCGCGGTGGGCACCATCACCGACGCCTATCAGCCGATCGAGCGCGAGCGTGGCCTGACCCGCGGCCTGCTGCAGCTGCTGGGTGAGTGCGCCCACCCGTACTCGGTGATCACCAAGTCCGCGGGCGTGGAGCGCGATCTGGACCTGATCGCGCCGATGGCCGCGGCCGGACGGGCGATGGTCCATGTCTCGCTGACCACGCTCGATCCGCTGCTGGCGCGGCGTCTGGAGCCACGGGCCGCCGCACCGCAGCGGCGCCTGCAGACCATCCGCCGGCTGAGCGAGGCCGGTGTGCCGGTGGGCGTCAGCGTCTCGCCGCTGATTCCCTTCCTCAACGAGCCGGAGCTCGAGCGCATCCTGGCCGCCGCCCGCGAAGCCGGGGCGCGCCATGCCTTCGGCATCGTGCTGCGCCTGCCCTGGGAGGTGAACCCGATCTTCCAGCAGTGGCTGCAGCAGCACTACCCTGAGCGCGCCGAGCGGGTGATGGCCCGTGTGCGCGAGATGCGCGGCGGTGCCGACAACGACGCGCGCTTCGGCCTGCGCATGAAGGGGCAGGGCGTCTGGGCCGAGTTGCTGCGCCAGCGCCTGCGCAAGGCCTGCGCGCGGCTGGGGCTGTCGGGTGAGCGCCTGCCGCTCGATGGCCGGGCCTTCCGGCCGCCGCCACGCCCGCAGCGTCCGGGCTCCCGGCCCATGTCGTCCGGCGTGGTGCCTCAGCCGCAGGCCGACCCTTCGCCGCAGTTCACGCTGTTCTGACGGCACGAGGGGCCCCGCAGGGCCCCTCAAGGTGGACGTCAGGCGCCTGTATCGGGCGCAGGGCACGCGGCCGTCAGGACCGCCGCGGCCATCCGCATCGTCGGGACCTTCGGCAGGCCCCGGCCCGCCTCACTTGAACAGGTCCTTGACCCGGTCCGTCCAGCTCTTGGCATTCGGCGAGTGCTTGTCACCGCCCTTGCGGATGGACTCGTCGAGCTCCTTGAGCAGCTTGCGCTGGTGCTCGGTCAGCTTGACCGGCGTCTCGACCGAGACATGTGCGTACAGGTCGCCCGGGTAGCTGGAGCGCAGGCCCTTGATGCCCTTGCCGCGCAGGCGGAAGGTCTTGCCGTGCTGCGTGCCCTCGGGCAGCTCGATCTCGGCCTTGCCGTTGAGCGTGGGCACCTCGATCGATCCGCCGAGCGCCACCGTGGTGAACGACACCGGCACCGTGCAGTGCAGGTCATCCCCGTCGCGCTCGAAGATGTCGTGCTCCTTGATGCGGATCTCGATGTAGAGGTCGCCCGCGGGGCCGCCATTGGTGCCGGGCTCGCCGTTGCCGGCCGAGCGGATGCGCATGCCTTCGTTGATGCCGGCGGGGATCTTCACCTCCAGCGTCTTCTGGCGCTTGATCTTGCCGGCGCCGTTGCAGGCGGTGCAGGGCTCGGGAATGATCTTGCCGGTGCCGTGGCAGTGCGGGCAGCCCTGCTGGATCGAGAAGAAGCCCTGGCGCATGTGCACCGAGCCCGAGCCGCCGCAGGTCTGGCAGGTCTTGGGGCTGGTGCCGGGCTTGGCGCCGGTGCCCTTGCAGGTGTCGCAGCCGTCCCAGGTCGGGATGCGGATCTGCGCTTCCTTGCCGTGGGCGGCTTCCTCCAGCGAGATCTCCATCGCGTAGCTCAGATCGGAGCCGCGGTAGACCTGCGGGCCGCCCGCGCCACCGCCGCCGCGCCGGCCGCCGTTGAAGATGTCGCCGAAGATGTCGCCGAAGGCCTCGGCGAAGCCACCGAAGCCCTCGGCGCCCGGACCGCCGCGGCCCATGCCGGCATTCGGATCGACGCCGGCATGGCCGTACTGGTCGTAGGCCGCCTTCTTCTGCGGGTCGGAGAGCATCTCGTAGGCCTCCTTGGCCTCCTTGAATTTCTCCTCCGCCGCCTTGGCCCCGTCACCCTGGTTGCGGTCAGGGTGGAACTTCATGGCCAGCTTGCGGTAGGCCTTCTTGATCTCGTCCTCGCCGGCGGTCTTCGCCAGGCCCAGGATCTCGTAGTAATCGCGCTTGGCCATCGTGTCGCTTCTCTGCACGTGGGAAAGAAGACGCCGCGCGGGGCGACCGTGACCCGTTGCGGGGCCCGGCCGCCCGTGCGCGGCGCTGGGGTGTCACGGGCGGCGGCCCGGCGGGCCGGCCGCGCCGTGACGGCGCGGAATCACTTGCGGACTTCCTTGAACTCGGCGTCGACGACATTGTCGTCGGCCGGCTTCGCCCCGGCGGACGCCCCGGCGGCACCGGCCGCGCCAGGCTCGGCCTGCGCGCCCGCGCCGGCGGCACCGGCGGCTGCCTGGGCCTCGGCGTACATCTTCTCGCCCAGCTTCTGGCTGGCGGTCATCAGGATCTCGGTCTTGGCCTCGATGTCGGCCTTGTCGTCACCCTTGAGGGCTTCCTCGACATCCTTCAGCGCGGCCTCGATCTTCTCCTTCTCGCCGGCGTCGAGCTTGTCGCCGTGCTCGGCCACGCTCTTCTTGACCGAGTGGACCATCGCGTCGGCCTGGTTGCGGGCCTGCACCAGCTCCAGCTTCTTCGCGTCCTCGGCGGCGTTGGCCTCGGCGTCCTTGACCATCTTCTCGATCTCGGCCTCGCTCAGGCCCGAGTTCGCCTTGATGGTGATCTTGTTCTCCTTGCCGGTGCCCTTGTCCTTGGCGCCGACGTGCAGGATGCCGTTGGCATCGATGTCGAAGGAGACCTCGATCTGCGGGATGCCGCGCGGGGCCGGCGGGATGCCTTCGAGGTTGAACTCGCCCAGGCTCTTGTTGCCCGAGGCCATCTCGCGCTCGCCCTGGTAGACCTTGATCGTCACGGCCGGCTGGTTGTCGTCGGCGGTCGAGAACACCTGCGCGAACTTGGTCGGGATCGTGGTGTTCTTCTTGATCATCTTGGTCATCACGCCGCCGAGCGTCTCGATGCCGAGCGACAGCGGGGTGACGTCCAGCAGCAGCACGTCCTTGCGGTCACCCGAGAGCACCTGGCCCTGGATGGCGGCACCGACGGCCACGGCCTCGTCGGGGTTGACGTCCTTGCGCGGATCCTGGCCGAAGAACTCCTTGACCTTGTCCTGCACCTTGGGCATGCGGGTCATGCCGCCGACCAGGATCACGTCGTCGATGTCCGAGGCCTTGATGCCGGCATCCTTGATCGCGATGCGGCACGGCTCGATCGTGCGCTCGATCAGCTCGTCGACCAGGGCTTCGAGCTTGGCGCGCGTGAGCTTGATGTTCAGGTGCTTCGGGCCGGTCGCGTCCGCCGTGATGTAGGGCAGGTTGACGTCGGTCTGCGACGAGTTCGACAGCTCGATCTTGGCCTTCTCGGCGGCTTCCTTCAGGCGCTGCAGGGCCAGCACGTCCTTGGTCAGGTCGACGCCGGACTCCTTCTTGAACTCGCTGATGATGTAGTCGATGACGCGCTGGTCGAAGTCCTCGCCGCCGAGGAAGGTGTCGCCGTTGGTCGACAGCACCTCGAACTGCATCTCGCCGTCGACATCGGCGATCTCGATGATCGAGATGTCGAAGGTGCCGCCGCCCAGGTCATAGACGGCGATCTTGCGGTCGCCCTTGCCGTGCTTGTCCAGGCCGAAGGCCAGGGCCGCGGCGGTGGGCTCGTTGATGATGCGCTTGACGTCGAGACCCGCGATGCGGCCGGCGTCCTTGGTGGCCTGGCGCTGGGCGTCGTTGAAGTAGGCCGGCACCGTGATGACGGCCTCGGTCACTTCCTCGCCGAGGTAGTCCTCGGCGGTCTTCTTCATCTTGCGCAGCACTTCGGCGCTGACCTGCGGCGGGGCCATCTTCTTGCCGCGCACTTCCACCCAGGCGTCACCGTTGTCGGCCGCGGCGATGGCATAGGGCATCAGGTTGATGTCCTTCTGCACTTCCTTCTCGGTGAACTTGCGGCCGATCAGGCGCTTGACGGCGTACAGCGTGTTGCGCGGGTTGGTCACGGCCTGGCGCTTGGCCGAGGCGCCGACCAGCACTTCACCGTCTTCCTGGTAGGCGATGATCGACGGCGTGGTGCGGGCGCCCTCGCTGTTCTCGATCACCTTGGTCGAGTTGCCTTCCATGATGGCCACGCACGAGTTCGTGGTGCCCAGGTCGATGCCGATGATCTTGCCCATGTGTGTGCTCCTGGATGAGGAAAATTCGCTTGTTCTGGAGGTGTGGCTGCCGGCCGGGTTTTCAAGGGGCCGGCATGGCCTGTGCTTGGACGGCGTGCAGCCGCGCGCTCACTTGGGCGCAGCGACGGTCACCAGGGCCGGGCGCAGCACGCGCTCGGCGATCAGGTAGCCCTTCTGCAGCACCATCACCACGGTGTTCGGATCCTGTTCGGCCGGCACCATGCTGATGGCCTGGTGCTGGTGCGGATCGAACTTCGTGCCGGCCGGCGGGTCGATGGCGACCACCTTGTTGCGCTCGAGTGCGCTGCTGAGCTGGCGCAGCGTGGCCTGCACGCCTTCCAGCACGGTCTTCGCGTCGGCGTCGGGCTGGGCGAGCGCGGCCTGCAGGCTGTCCATCACCGGCAGCAGGTTCTCGGCGAAGCCTTCGACGGCGAAGCGCCGCACCTTGCTCACCTCTTCGTCCGCGCGGCGGCGGGCGTTCTCGGCCTCGGCCTTGGCGCGCAGATAGGCATCGGCGACCTCGGTGTGCTTGGCCTCGAGCTCGGCATAGCGCTGCGCCAGATCCGGTTCGGCCGGGGCGGCAGTCTCGGCTGCAGGCGGCTCACCGAGCGGGTTGGCGTCGGCGGGGATGGGGGGGATCGTGGACTCCGGCGTCGTCATGTCGGGCTGCGGGTTGGATTTCTTGAAGGGGTTGAACACGGTTCAGGCGGGGACATGGGGCGCAGGCCCCGGATTTCAAGACCCCGCCGTGACGGGGGAGATGCGGGCCGCCGCCCTGCCGGGATGGTCTGGGCCGGACGGCGTCTGGTCAGTCGTCGCCCGGCGGCCGGGCGTCGTCGATCGAGGCGCTCCAGCGTTGCCAGTCGTGCTGGCTGCGGGTGATCTCGCGCCGGTCACGCTTGGTCGGCCGGCCGTGGGCGATGGCGAGCGCCGGCTCGGCCGCCAGGCGTCGGGCCTCGGCGGCCTGGGTGCGGGCGAGCAGGCTCTCGGCCGTTTCCTCGTAGAGCATCTGTGCCACCGGCGCCGGGCCGCGCACCGCGCTCAGGGCCCGCACCCGCACCGTCCGGGCCGGACCGCCGGGCTGGCGCAGCTCGATCTGGTCGCCCGGGCGGGGTTCGCGCGAGGCCTTGGCAGCCTGGCCGTTGATGCTGATGCGGCCCTTGTCGATCTCGTCGGCCGCCAGCGAGCGGGTCTTGAAGAACCGGGCCGCCCACAGCCATTTGTCCAGGCGCACACCGGCCGGTGTGTCGTCCGGGGTCCGGTGGTCAGGGCGGCGCGTCTTCGATGGGCCAGTCATGGGGCGCCATTGTCGACGATGGGCAGCAGCACCTCGGCGTCCAGTCCGGTGGTGTGGGCGGGGTCTGCCGGCCGGGGCCCTGGCGGGCCGCCGGTCACCGGCCACGATGGGGCGGCGTCCGTGCCCACGGCGTGGCCGCGGTTGCACAGGCTCAGCCGCCCGCCCAGCGTCTGCACGATCTCGTGGACGATCGCGAGTCCGAGGCCCGATCCGCCCGGGCTGGCGGCGGCACCGAAGGGCTGGAACAGGCGCGGCCCGAGCGCCGGATCGATGCCGGGGCCGTCGTCGGCGATGCACAGGCGCAGGCGGGCGCCGTCGCTGGTGAGGCGGCGCGACAGGCTGACCCGCAAGCCGCCACCGACCGGCGTGTGACGGATCGCGTTGTGCAGCAGGTTGCGCACCAGCTCGCGCAGCGCCCACTCATGGGCCTGCACGCAGGCACCGGTGGCGTCGGCCGCGATGTCGAGCTCGAAGTCGAGCTCGCGGTCGGCGATCAGGGCGGCGAGGTCCAGGGCGACGGCGCGCACGTCCTCGGCCCAGGGGCGTGGCCCGCCGTCGGGCTGGTGGCGCAGCTGTTCGACCTTGGCCAGTGCGAGCAGCTGGTTGGCCAGACGGGTGGCCCGGTCCACGGTCAGCGCGATCTCGGCCAGGGCCTGTGCCGGGGGCAGGTCGCCGCGCCGGGCGGACTGCACCTGGGCCTTGAGCACGGCCAGCGGCGTGCGCAGCTGGTGCGAGGCGTCGCGCACGAAGCGTTTCTGGTGGGCCAGCAGATGGGCCAGGCGGCCCATGAGCTCGTTGGTCGCCTCCAGCAGGGGCTGCAGTTCGCGCGGCGCCGCGGCCACGTCCAGTGGCGCGAGGTCGTTCTCGGCCCGGTCGGCCAGGTGGCGGGAGATGCGGCGCACCGGCCGCGTCGTGCGCTGGACGACCCAGATCACCACCGCACCGATCACCGCCAGCAGCAGGGCCTGGCGCCACAGCGTGTCCAGCAGCATCTGGCGCGCCAGCGTGTGGCGCAGCTCCAGGGTCTCGGCCACCTGGATGGTGGCCACGCCCACGCCGCCCTGGCCGGCCACCGGCTGTAGCAGCACGGCCATGCGCACCGGTTCACCGCGGTAGCGGGCATCGATGAAGTCCACCAGGGCCGCGTAGGGGCCCTGGCGCGGGATGTGGCCCTGCCAGCGCGGCAGGTCGTCATAGCCCGACACCAGCTCGCCGTGGAAGCCGCCGACGCGGTAGAAGAGCTGGCTGCGGTTGTCGGCCTCGAAGGCCTCCAGTGCGGAGTAGGGCACGGTGGCTACCAGACGCGCGCGACCGTCCCGCTGCTCGACGGTCAGTTGCTCGCCGATGGTCTTCGCCGAGGCCAGCAGCGTGCGGTCGTAGGCCGTGTCGGCGGCGCGCAGGGCCTGGGCATAGAGGCTGACCGTGTTGAGGCCGACCAGCAGAGCCACCGGCAGCAGGATGCCGATCAGCAGCTGGCCGCGCAGCGAGGCGATGGTGCGGACACGGGCCGCGCCGTCGGCGTCGTCAGCCGGCATCGCCATCGGCTTTCAGCAGATAGCCGAGGCCGCGCAGCGTGACCAGGCGGGCACCGGTGTCGGCCAGGCGCTTGCGCAGCCGGTAGGCCACGACCTCGATGGCCTCGAGCTGGACCTCGTCCTGGCCGGGGAACACCAGCTCGAACAGCCGCTCCTTGGCCACCGCCTGGCCCGGCCGGGCCAGCAGCGCGCGCAGCAGCGCGGCCTCGCGCGGGGCGAGCTCCAGCGCGCTGCTGTGCCAGTAGACGGCGCCGCTGTCGGCATCCGCGCGCAGGCCGCAGAAGGCGGGTGGCAGGTCGGGCGCGCCGGCGCGTCCCGGTGCGGCGGGGCCACCGGTCGCCCCCGGGCCCGTGCGTGCGGGCTGGCGCCGGGCCAGTGCACGCACGCGGGCTTCGAGCTCGTCGAGGTCGAAGGGCTTGGGCAGGTAGTCATCGGCGCCGGTGTTCAGCCCCAGGATGCGGTCACCGACCGTGCCGCGGGCCGTCAGGATGATGACGGGCGTGGTCAGCCCTTCGGCGCGGGCATCGCCCAGCACCTGCAGGCCGTCGCGGCCGGGCAGGCTGAGGTCCAGCAGCACGACGTCGGGCACGCTGGCACGCCAGCGGTCGAGCGCGCGGGCGCCATCGGCACAGGCGACGACCTGCAGCTGGCGGCGTGCAAAGGTGCGCACGAGCGTGGCCTGCAGGTCCGGATCGTCCTCGATCAGCAGCAGTTTGAGCATGGTGGCCGCGCATCATGCCAGCCTCGGCGTTCAGGGTTTCCCAGGGGGCTCTGGACAGCCGACTGACAGCCTGACTGTCGAACATCGCCAGCCGTGACAGCCTGTGGCCACCCCGTGTGGTGCACGGCCGTCCGTCGATCGACAAGCCCCACCTTGCACCGGAGACACCGCCATGCGTCGTGACACCTTCCTGAAGTCCCTGGCCGCCTTCGCCGCCGCCGGCAGCCTGCCGCTGAGCGCCCAGGCCCAGGCCCAGGCGATGAAGCTGATGATTCCCGCCAACCCGGGCGGTGGCTGGGACATGACCGGCCGTGCGCTGGGCAAGGCCCTGCAGGACGCGACCGTCGCCTCGGCGGTCACCTTCGAGAACAAGGGCGGTGCGGCCGGAGCCATCGGCCTGGCCCAGTTCGTCAACGCCAGCAAGGGCGATCCGAACGCGCTGATGGTCATGGGCGCCGTGATGCTGGGCGGCATCATCACCGGCAAGCCGCCGGTCACGCTGGCCCAGGCCACGCCGATCGCGCGACTGACCAGCGAATACAACGTCTTCGTCGTGCCGTCCGACTCGCCGTTCAAGTCGATGAAGGACGTGGTCGAGCAGATGAAGAAGGACCCGGGCAGCGTCAAGTGGGGCGGTGGCTCGCGGGGTTCGACCGAGCACATCGCCGCGGCCATGCTGGCGCGCGCCGTCGGCATCGACGCGACCAAGGTCAACTACGTGCCCTTCCGTGGCGGCGGCGAGGCGGTGGCGGCCATCCTGGGCGGCAACGTCTCGGTCGGTGGTTCGGGCTACAGCGAGTTCGAGCAGTACATCACCGCCGGCAAGATGCGCCCGATCGCGGTCACCGCGCCGCAGCGCCTCAAGGGCATCCCGACGATGAAGGAGCAGGGCTTCGACGTCGAGATCGGCAACTGGCGCGGTGTCTATGCCGCCCCCGGCATCACGCCCGAGCAGCGCAAGGCGCTGACCGAGCGCGTCATCAAGGCCACCAAGTCCAAGGCCTGGGAAGAGGCGCTGGGCAAGAACGGCTGGACGCCGGCCGTGCTGGCCGGCAAGGACTTCGAGACCTTCGTCGACCGCGAGTTCACCTCGCTGCTGGCGACCATGGTCAAGGCCGGCATGGTCTGAGACAGGCGCAGGCAGGACAGGTGGACACGATGGATGTGACGCAGCACCCCGCGAGCGGGGATGCCGGAGCCGCTGGCGGTGCCGGTTCTCATGACCCCGGCCGCGCCCCGATGTGGGTGGGGCTGGGCACGCTGGCGCTGGGCGTCGGCCTGGCCTTCGGGGCGGCGCGCATTCCGTCGGATGCCGGTTATGCCGGCGTCGGCCCCGATTTCCTGCCCTGGCTGGTGGCCGTGGTGCTGATGGTCTGCGGCGCGCTGCTGGCTTGGCAGGGCGCACGCGGTGGCTGGCGCGATCTGCCGGAGCCGTCCGGCGCGCCGCGCGGCGACTGGGTGGCGCTGGCCTGGGTGGTGGCCGGCCTGCTGGCCGTGGCCACGCTCATCACCGTCGTGGGCTTCGTGTTCGCCAATGCGCTGTGTTATGCGCTGGCCGTGCGCGGCCTGCGCTACAGCGAAGGCCGCGGTGCCGGCGGCCTGCGCCAGGCCGGTGTCGATCTGGCCACCGGCCTGCTGATCGCCACGCCGGTGTTCTGGCTGTTCACGCGCCTGCTGGCGATCAATCTGCCGGGTCTGACCGGCACCGGCTGGCTCTGAGCGCCCGCCCCGGAGTACGAGATGGGTGATACCTGGAACCTGCTGCTGCAGGGCTTCGCGACCGCCGGCACGCCGGTCAATCTGCTGTGGGCCTTCGTCGGCTGTGCGCTGGGCACGGCCATCGGCGTGCTGCCGGGCCTGGGCCCGGCGGTGACGGTGGCCATGCTGCTGCCGATCACGGCGCAGGTCGAGCCGACGGCCTCGATGATCTTCTTCGCCGGCATCTACTACGGTGCGATGTACGGCGGCTCGACGACCTCGATCCTGCTGAACACCCCGGGCGAGACCGGCACCATGGTGACCGCGCTCGAGGGCTTCAAGATGGCCCGCAACGGCCGTGCCGGAGCGGCCCTGGCGACCTCGGCCATCGGCTCCTTCGTCGCCGGCACCATCGCCACCGTGCTGGTCACGCTGTTCGCGCCGATGGTGGCCGAGTTCGCGGTCAAGCTCGGCCCGCCCGAGTACGCGATGCTGATGCTGCTGGCCTTCACCACCGTCAGCGCGGTGCTGGGGCAGAGCACGCTGCGCGGCCTCACCGCGCTGTTCATCGGCATGGCCATCGGTCTGGTCGGCATGGACCAGATCTCGGGTCAGGTGCGCTACACCGGCGGTGTCCCCGAGTTCATGGACGGCATCGAGGTGGTGCTGGTGGCCGTCGGCCTGTTCGCGGTCTCGGAGTGCCTGTACAACGCCCTCTACGAAGGCCGCTCGTCCGCCCAGCTCAACACCATGGGCAAGGTGCACATGACGCGCGACGAGTGGAAGCGCTCCTGGCCGGCCTGGCTGCGGGGCACCTTCCTGGGCTTCCCGTTCGGCACCATTCCGGCCGGCGGCACCGAGATCCCGACCTTCCTCAGCTACGCGACCGAGCGCAAGCTCAGCGCCCACAAGGAGCAGTTCGGCACCGTCGGCGCGATCGAGGGCGTGGCCGGCCCGGAGGCGGCCAACAACGCGGCCGTCACCGGCACGCTGGTGCCGCTGCTGACGCTCGGCATCCCGACCAGCGTGACCGCGGCCATCCTGCTGTCGGCGCTGCAGGGCTACGGCATCAATGCCGGCCCGCAGCTGTTCCAGACCAGCTCGGGTCTGGTGTGGGCGCTGATCGCCAGCCTCTACATCGGCAACGTGATGCTGCTGGTGCTGAACCTGCCGCTGGTCGGTCTGTGGGTCAAGCTGCTGAAGATCCCGCGTGCGCCGCTGTACGCCGGCATCCTGATCTTCGCCACCGTCGGCGTCTACGGCATGCGCCAGAGTTCGTTCGACCTCTATCTGATGGCCGGCATCGGTCTGCTCGGCGTGATGATGCGGCGCTTCGATCTGCCGACCGCCCCGGTGATTGTCGGCATGATCCTGGGCCCGCTGGCCGAGGCCCAGATGCGCAATGCGCTGTCCATCGGCGAGGGGCACTGGAGCGTGTTCATCCAGCGTCCGATGTCGGCCACGCTGCTGGCGGTGGTGGTGGCGGCCATGCTGCTGCCGCGCCTGCTGAACTGGCTGCAGAGCCGGCGCGCGCCGCAGCCGGTGGCCGGCTGAGGGCGGGGCCGGGGCCGGGCGCGCCTCAGCGCTCGGCGCCCAGGGCGTGGGCGCGGACGCGTTCGGCCTGGCCCAGGCGCTCGGCCGAGGGCTGCGCCGGATCGTCGGCGCGCTGCGTCGGCCAGCCCTGCAGATGCTTCAGCGTCAGCGCGCCGAGGGCCTGTACCCAGCCGTCATCGCTGTTCAGGCAGGGGATGTAGCGGTAATCCTGGCCGCCGGCGGCCAGGAAGGCGTCCCGTACCTCGACGCCGATCTCCTCCAGTGTCTCCAGACAGTCCGCGGCGAAGCCCGGACAGATCAGGTCCAGCGAGCGCACGCCCTCGCGTGCCAGTCGCTGCACCGTGGGTTCGGTGTAAGGCTCCAGCCAGCGCGCCTTGCCGAAGCGGCTCTGGAAGGTCACCAGGTACTGGTCGGCCTGCAGGCCCAGGGCCTCGGCCAGCAACCGGGCCGTCTTGTGGCATTCGCAGAAATAGGGATCGCCCAGCGTCAGGCTGCGCGCGGGCACGCCGTGGAAGCTCATCACCAGGCGCTCGGCCCGGCCCTCGCGCTGCCAGTGGCGGCGCACGCTGGCGGCCAGGGCGGCGATGTAGCCCGCATCGTCGTGGTAGTGGTTGATCTGGCGCAGCTCGGGCAGCCAGCGCGTGCGGCGGGCCCAGGCGCCCACGGCGTCGAAGGCGCTGGCGGTGGTGGCGGCCGCGTACTGCGGGTACAGCGGCAGCAGCAGGATGCGGGTGCAGCCCTCGGCCTTGAGCGCATCGAGTTCCGAGGCGACCGAGGGGCTGCCGTAGCGCATCGCCCAGCGCACCACCAGCGGATGGCCATGCTGCGACAGATGACCCTGCAGGCGCAGCGCCAGCGTGCGGGTGTGGACGGCCAGCGGCGAGCCCTCGGGCGTCCACACCGTCGCGTACTTGGCCGCTGATTTCGCGGGCCGGGTGCGCAGGATGATGCCGTGCAGGATCAGCCACCAGGGCAGGCGCGGAATCTCGACCACCCGCGGATCCCACAGGAACTCGGCCAGATAGCGCCGCAGCGACGCGGCGTCCGGGGCGTCGGGCGTGCCGAGGTTGATCAGCAGCACCCCGCAGCGGGCCGGCTGGCCGTGGCTGCGGGCAGGTTCAGTCGCGAAGGTCATGCCGGCATTGTCGGCGAGGGCGTGTCACGGCGGCCCGGCTGCCGCGTCAAACCCGATGCAGGGCCCGCGGTCGTTCAGCTCAGGTGCGGCACCGTGTCGACGAAGGACAGGACGTCGAAGTGGACGCAGGGTGCCAGCGGATCATTCGGCGAGCCGCCCAGACCGATCACGCCGCTGCCGTGCAGCGTGCAGCTGCTGCGGCGCAGGGCCACCACCTCGTCGCTGCCGACGAAGCGCACATAGCAGCCGTTGTAGCTGAGGTCGGTCAGCAGGAAGCTGCCGCCGTGCCAGTCCAGGCGGCAGTGCGAGCGTGAGACCCGCGCATCGTCGACCCGGAACGACGACTGTGGCCCGCGGCCGAGCACCAAGGGCAGGTGCTGCACGTCGTAGACCTCCTCCTGCTTGAGCCAGGACAGGCGTACGGCCTCGGGTTCGAGCGTGGTCGGCACTTCGCCGAACTGCGTCGGTGCCAGGTCGCCGCGACGGCCGCCCAGCACATGCACCATCACCGGTTCGGCCCGTCCGCGCAGATGCACCCAGTCCAGGCTGCGGAAGCGCTTGCGTGTCTCGTCGTCGATGCCGGCCAGCACCTGGGCGGTGACCAGGGTCTCGTTGTCGTTGGCATGGTCCAGCAGCCGGGCGGCCACGTTGACCGCGTCACCGAAGCAGTCGCCCCCCATCTCGACGATCTCGCCACGCGCGATCGCCACCTGCAGGCGCAGCCCGCGCAGTCCGGTGGAAGCGCCGCGCGCATGGCCGCGGCTGACCAGGTCCTCGAGCTGCTCGTGCATCTGCAGGCCCGAGGCCAGCGCATGGTCCGCGCCGTCGAAGACGGCCAGCAGCCCGTCGCCCAGTGTCTTGATCAGCGTGCCCTGGTGGGCGCTGACGGCCTTGCCCAGCGCGGTGATCGTGTGCGTGACCACCGACGTGGCCTCGGCATTGCCCAGGCTCTCGTACAGCGCCGTGCTGCCGCGCAGGTCGGCGAACAGAACAGTCCTCTCGGCGATGCGGGTCATGGGGGCAGTGTACGGTGCCGGTCTCGGGTCCAAACGTGACAGCGGCCCCTTCGGGGGCCGCTGTTCTTCGCTTGTGACCGGCCGGTGTGCGACCGGTCTCGGGGCCTTGCTGCAGGCTTACAGATTGTCCAGGTAGGTCCGCAGCTTGTCCGAGCGGCTCGGGTGCTTGAGCTTGCGGATGGCCTTGGCCTCGATCTGGCGGATGCGCTCGCGGGTGACGTCGAACTGCTTGCCGACTTCTTCCAGCGTGTGGTCGGTCGACATCTCGATGCCGAAGCGCATGCGCAGCACCTTGGCCTCGCGCGGGGTCAGGCTGTCGAGGATGTCCTTGACCACATCGCGCAGGCCGGCCTGCATCGCGGCCTCGATCGGCGCGGTGTTGTTGGTGTCCTCGATGAAATCGCCCAGATGCGAGTCGTCGTCGTCGCCGATCGGCGTCTCCATGGAGATCGGCTCCTTGGCGATCTTCATGATCTTGCGGATCTTGTCCTCGGGCATCTCCATCTTCTCGGCCAGCGTCGGCGCGTCCGGCTCGTAGCCGAACTCCTGCAGATGCTGGCGCGAGATGCGGTTCATCTTGTTGATCGTCTCGATCATGTGCACCGGGATGCGGATGGTGCGGGCCTGGTCGGCGATGGAGCGCGTGATGGCCTGGCGGATCCACCAGGTCGCGTAGGTCGAGAACTTGTAGCCGCGGCGGTATTCGAACTTGTCCACCGCCTTCATCAGGCCGATGTTGCCCTCCTGGATCAGGTCCAGGAACTGCAGGCCGCGGTTGGTGTACTTCTTCGCGATCGAGATGACCAGGCGCAGGTTGGCCTCGATCATTTCCTTCTTCGCGTCGCGGCTGGCCTTCTCGCCGGCGTTCATCTGCCGGTTGATCTCCTTGAGATCCTCCAGCGGCACGACCGCGTTGGTCTGCAGGTCGATCAGCTTCTGCTGCAGCTCCTGCACGGCCGGCAGATTGCGGCCCAGGATGGCGCTGTAGGCCTTGCCCGTGGCGATCTCGTCCTCGGCCCATTGCCGGTTGAGGATGTTCGGCGGGAAGGTCTTGATGAAGTGTTCCTGCGGCATGCCGCAGCGGTCGACGACGATCTTGCGGATCTCGCGTTCGAAGCGCCGCACGTCATCGACCTGCGAGCGCAGCACGTCGCACAGGCGCTCGATGGTCTTGACGGTGAAGCGGATCGTCATCAGATCGGCCGTCAGTAGACCCTGGCTCTGGCGGTAGCCGGCCGAGTTGTAGCCGCTGGCGTCGAAGGCCGCGCGCATGGCCTCGAAGTGCGAGCGCACCTCGCCGAAGCGCACCAGGGCCTGGTTCTTCAGCTCCTCGAGCTTCTTGGTCAGGGCCTTGGAGCCACCGTTGCCGTCGTCGTCGTCCTCTTCGTCGAACTCGTCGAAGTCTTCCTCGGCCACGTAGTCGTCGGCCTCGTCCTCGGCGACGAAGCCGTCGACGACCTCGGAGATCTGCATCGTGCCGGCCGAGATCTTGTCGGCGTAGCCCAGGATCTCCTCGATGGTGCGCGGCGAGGCGCTGATGGCGGCCATCATCGCCTGCAGGCCGCCCTCGATGCGCTTGGCGATCTCGATCTCGCCCTCGCGGGTGAGCAGCTCGACCGAGCCCATCTCGCGCATGTACATGCGCACCGGGTCGGTGGTGCGGCCGAACTCGGAGTCGACGGTCGACAGCGCGGCCTCGGCGGCTTCCTCGGCCTCTTCCTCGGTCGCGGTGGTGGTCGAGCCTCCGGCGATCAGCAGCGTGGCCGCGTCAGGGGCCTGCTCGTAGACCGCGATGCCCATGTCGTTGAGCATCGACACGATGGACTCGAGGATCTCGGTGTCCAGCAGCTTCTCGGGCAGGTGGTCGTTGATTTCCTGGTGCGTCAGGAAACCCCGCGTCTTGCCCATCTTGATGAGCGTCTTCAGCTCCAGGCGGCGCTTGGCGACCTCTTCCTCGGTCAGCGTGGTCTCGTCGAGGCCGAACTCGCGCATCAGCGCGCGCTCCTTGGCGCGGCTGACCTTCATGCGCAGCGGCTTGGCCTTGGCCTCGCTCTCGCTGCTGTCGACGGCCACGACCTCGGGGGTGGCCTCGGCCTCGCCTTCGGCTTCAGGCTCGATGAAGTCGGCCTCGATGTCGCCCAGATCGTCCTCTTCGCCCTCGGACTTGACCTTGGTCTTGGCAGCGGCGGCGGTGGTGGTCTTGGCCGCGGCCTTCTTCGCTGCGGCCTTCTTCGCCGCCGGCTTGCCATCGGCCTTGTCCGCGCCGTCCTTGACGGCCTTGGCCCGGGTCGTCTTGACCTTGGGTTCTTCGGCGTCGTCCAGGGCGTCGGGGGTCTTCTTCGCGTTCATGCAGGTCCTGAAGGTGGCGGGTCGGCCGGCGCGGGCGGTGGCAGGCCGGGCGCGGGCGGGGAAAGGGGGCGGGATCGGGGCAGTCGCTGCGGCGGTCAGCCGTCCGGTGTCGCGACGCGGGCGGCGCCGGACGGTGCCGGGGTGGCGGCCCACCGGTGGTCCCGCGGCGGTCGGACGCGGCGGCGACCGGTCCGGGCATCCGGTCGCCGCGGTGACGGCGTCGGTACGGGCCCGGGCCGGATGCCTGCGGAACCGTGGGACTGCCGGCTGTCGCCGCCCTTGCGGGCAGATTCGCAGCCAAGCTGCGGATTATACCGTCAGCTGCGCTCGGACGAGGCCGGCGGGCCGGCCTTCAGGGCCTTGGTCAGGTCGATGAGTTCACGCTGGCGGCGGGCGGCCGCCTCGGACAGATCGCCGGATTCGAGCAGCCACTTCATCTCCTCCTGCACCGCGTGGAGGTGCAGGCGCTGCAGGATCTGCGCGAGCAGCAGCGCCGGCTCCTCGTCGTCCTCGACATCGTGGAAACGGCCCAGCCGGGCGAGCAGCGGCTGCAGGACGTCGGCATCGTCCGCGTCCTCGAGCATCGCGGCGAACAGGGCCTCACGGGTGACCGGCCCCAGGTCGTGCACGATCCGCTCGAGGGCGCCGAAGTAGCGGCCGTAGGGCAGGGGCTGGGCGGCGAGGAATTCGTGGGTGTCCAGCGGCTCGGCCAGCCACAGCCCGGTGTGGCGGGCCAGCAGCCAGGCGCAGCGGTCGAGCAGGGTGGCCGTGGCCGGAGGGGGCTGGCGCGGGCCGGCCATCGGGTCGTAGCGGGCACGGTCGCCGTCGCGGCCGCGCCAGGGGCCGCGTCCGCCACCGTCGCGTCGCCCGTCGCCGCGGCCACCGCCGTTCCAGCGTCCACCGGTGCTGCGGCCGCCGCCGTTCCAGCCGGAGCCGCCGCCGTAGCCACCGCCCTGACCCCCGCCGTAGCCGCCCTGACCGCCGTAGCCGTAGGCCTGGCCGCCATCGGATGCGCGGCCCGGGCCCTGTCCGCCGTCGCCGCGGGACGCGCCGCCGTGGATGCCGGCGCTCCAGGCGGCCGCTGCCGCGGCCTCTTCGGAGGCGCCGCCCTCGTCCATCCAGCCGCCGGCCACGTCGGGCGGGGCATCGCGGGTCTCACCGGCCGGGCGTGCCGGTGCGCCTTGGCGGCCGGCGGCCTCGTCGGCGCTGCGCGTGCGCGCGCCGGGCCGGCTGGCGGCCTGCCGTTCCCAGTGCTTGCGCAGGGTCTCGACGTCGATGCCGCCGCGCTGCGCCAGCTCGATCACCACCTGCTCGCGCAGCAGGCCCTCGGGCAGCAGGGCCACCAGCGGTCCGGCCTGGGCCAGCATGCGTGAGCGCCCCTCGGCCGTCTCCAGATCGGCATCGGCCGCGGCATGGGCGATCAGCTGCGCCGACAGGGGGACCGCCTGGGCGATGGCCGCGTCGAAGGCCTCGGCGCCGAGCTCGCGCACATAGCTGTCGGGGTCGTGCTCGGTCGGCAGGAACAGGAAGCGCAGCGTGCGGGTGTCGCTGGCATGCGGCAGGGCGGCTTCCAGCGCACGGCCGGCGGCGCGCCGTCCGGCGGCATCGCCGTCGAAGCTGAAGACCACCGAATCGGTGAAGCGCAGCAGCTTGGCCACGTGCTCGGCGGTGCAGGCGGTGCCGAGCGTGGCGACCGCGTTCGGGAAGCCCGACTGCGCCAGCGCCACCACGTCCATGTAGCCTTCGACGACCAGCGCATAGCCCTTCTGGCGCAGGCCCTGGCGGGCCTCGAACAGGCCGTAGAGCTCCTGGCCCTTGTGGAAGACCGGTGTCTCGGGCGAGTTCAGGTACTTGGGTTCGCCCTGGTCGAGCACACGGCCGCCGAAGCCGATCACGTCGCCCTGCACCGAGCGGATCGGGAACATGATGCGGTCGCGGAAGCGGTCGTAGCGCTTGGTGTCCTCGGCGCCATCGGCGCCGTCCTCGGTCTTGGCGATGACCAGGCCGCCGTCGACCAGCAGCGGGTCGTCGTAGCGCGGGAACACGCCGGCCAGCGTGCGCCAGCCCTCGGGCGCGTAGCCGAGTCCGAAACGTGCGGCGACGGCGCCGGTCAGGCCGCGTTTCTTCAGATAGCCGATGGCGCGCGGGCTGGCCTTGAGCGCCGCCCGGTAGTGGGTGGCGGCCTTGTCCAGAACGTCGGTCAGGGTCGCGCGCTGGGCCCGTTCGGCTTCCTGCCGTTCGCGGGCCTGCGGGCTCATGTCGCGTTCGGGCACCTGCATGCCCACCTGCTGGGCCAGGTCGCGCACGGCGTCCATGAAGGCCATGCCGTGGTGCTCGGTCAGGAAGCGGAGCGCATCGCCGTGGGCGCCGCAGCCGAAGCAGTGGTAGGTCTGGCGCGAGGGGCTGACGATGAAGCTCGGGGACTTCTCGCCGTGGAACGGGCACAGGCCCTTGTGGTTGATGCCGGCCTTCTTGAGCTCGACATGGGGGCCGACGACGTCGACGATGTCGACGCGCGACAGCAGATCCTGGAGAAAACCTTGGGGCAGCACGGGCG
The DNA here is from genome assembly GCF_038066575.1 of Pseudaquabacterium rugosum. Taxonomy (NCBI): domain Bacteria; kingdom Pseudomonadati; phylum Pseudomonadota; class Betaproteobacteria; order Burkholderiales; family Sphaerotilaceae; genus Pseudaquabacterium; species Pseudaquabacterium rugosum. The sequence continues at coordinate 192,884 of NZ_JBBUTF010000013.1, forward strand.
GGAGTCTAGCGAAGCCGGGTGCCGGGCCGATGCGACGGACGTCGCGGGTTCAGTCGCCGGACAGTGCCGGGCCGTCGGTCTGCGGCGTGGCCGTGGCGGGTGCCGGCCCGATCGCGAACAGGCCTTTCCATTCGCGCACCCAGGCGGCCACCGCGTCGGCGGGCATCGGCGCTGCGATGCCGATGCCCTGGCCGATGTCGCAGCCCATCTCCAGCAGCGCGCGCGCCTGGGCGGGGGTCTCCACGCCCTCGGCGACGACCTCGCAGCCGAAGGTCTGGGCCAGTTGCAGCACGCCTTCGACGATGGCCCGATCCTGGCTGTCCGACAGCATGTTCTGCACGAAGCTGCGATCGATCTTGAGGATGCTGACCGGCAGCCGCTTCAGGTAGGTCAGGGTCGAGTAGCCGGTGCCGAAGTCATCGAGCGCCCAGCGCACGCCGAGGGCCGCGCAGCGTTCCAGCAGGGCGCTGGTGAAGTCGATGTCGGTCAGCGCCGCGGTCTCCAGCACCTCGAGTTCGAGGTGGTTGCCCAGCGGCCGCTCATGGCGGGCCAGCAGCTCGGCCAGGCGTTGGGCGAAATCGCTCTCCTGCAGGTGGCGGCCGGTGATGTTGACGCTGACCGACAGCGGCAGGCCCTGTGCATGCCATTGGTCGAGCTGGTCGAGGGCGCGCGCGATGACGTGGTCGCCGACACGTGCCGACAGCCCGGTGTGCTCGATCAGGGGCAGGAACTGCGCCGGAGGCACCACGCCGTACTCCGGATGGTTCCAGCGCAGCAGCGCCTCGAGTCCGACCACGGTGCCGGCCCGAAGGTCGACCTTGGGCTGGTAGTACAGCAGCAGTTCGTCGCCGTCGAGGGCGTCCTGCACCCGCCCGATGGCGAGCATGCGCTCCTCGGAGCGGCGGCTGGACTCCGGATCGAAGAACAGGAAGCCGTTGCGGCCCGCCTGTTTGGCGCCGTACATCGCGTGATCGGCATGGCGCAGCAGGGTCTCGGCGTCATGGTGGTCCAGCGGATGGATGGTCGCCCCCATGCTGGCCGTCATCAGCACCGGCTCGTCCAGGCCACCGAGCAGGAAGGGCCGGGCGACCACGCGCAGCACGCGCTGTACCGCCGAACGGGCCTCGTGGACCGAGCCCACGCGCAGCAGCAGCACGAACTCGTCGCCGCCCAGGCGGGCGACCGTGTCGTGCCAGGACGGGCCGCGGTGGCGCAGCGCGCCGCGCAGCCGGCTGGCCAGCTCGGCCAGCAGCGCGTCACCGGCCTCGTGGCCGTGGCGCTGGTTGACCAGCTTGAAATGGTCCAGGTCCAGGTAGCAGACCGCCAGCAGGTCGCCGTCGCGCTCGGTGGCGGCCATGGCCTCGGTCAGCAGCGTGCCCAGTCGGGCGCGGTTGGGCAGGCGGGTGAGCTCGTCGTAGTGGGCCTGGCGCTCGATGAGTTCGCGCTGCAGACGCTGCTCCGTGACATCGCTGGCGATCATCACGTGGTAGCGCGGGCTGTCGTGTGGGGTGCGCACGCTCCACAGCGTCAGGTGCAGCGTGCGGCCGGGTGATGTGCCTTCGCCGCCCCCGTCCTGGAACTCGGTCTCCCATTGGCCCTGCTGGCGCAGCACGGTCCACAGCTCGGGCCAGGTGCCACTGGCGCGCTCGGCCGCGCGGCGCAGCTGCGGCGGCACCTGGCCGACCAGCGCCGGCAGGCCCAGGCCGCTGAGCCGGCAATAGGCCGGATTGGCGTCGAGCACGCGCAGCTCGCTGTCGGTGACGACCAGACCCTCGCGCAGGTGATGGAAGACGTTGGCCGACAGCAGCTCGCGCTCGCGGGCCTGGCGCCGATCGCCGATGTCGCCGATGCAGGCGATCACCCGTCGCGGTGCGCCGGCCGAATCGCGCTCGGTCACCGTCAGGTGGACGTCGAACCAGCGCCATTGCTCACCCACGCGCAGCCGGGTCTCGTGGTCGGGGCTGGACAGCACGGTGTCGCCGTCCCGTGGCGACAGCAGCGCATTGAGCGCCTCGCGGTCCTCCGGGTGGGCGCGCGCCAGCCAGCCCTGCAGCGACAGGCTGGCCTGTGGATCGGTGTCGCCGAGCAGCCGATGCCAGCCCGGCGTCGCGTGGAAGAGGCCCTGATCGAGCTGCCATTCGGCGACCCCGATCTCGGCCACCTCCAGCGCCCGCAGCGTGCGGGCCTCGCTCTCGCGCAGGCGACGCACCAGGGCGGCGGGCACCAGCGCCAGCAGACACAGCCCGCAGCCCAGTGCCCAGGCCTGCCAGCTGCCCAGCCGAGGCGGCTGGCCGGCCGCGGCCTGGCTGAGCACGGCCGCGCTCAGGCTGGCGGCCAGTGAGGCGACCGTCGCGTCGCGCTGGATGGCCAGCGTGCCGATGATCAGCGCCGGCGCCAGCCACAGGGCCTGCAGCGCGTCGAGCCCGGGCGGCGCGAGCAGCGGTGCGGCGGTCAGCATCACCGCCAGCGGGACGGCCAGACGGTGTGTCCAGCGGGCCGGCGCGGGCTCATCGGCATCGGACAGCGCCGGTGGCGCGATCATCAGCACACCGAACATCGCGCCGGCCAGCCAGGACAGGGCGACACCGGGCAGGGCGGTCGCGCCCATGGGGCCGAGCGCGCACAGGGCCAGCGCGGCGCCCCCGGCGGCCACCAGGCTGCTGCCCAGCAGGCCGACGCCGGCATGCAGCCAGAACTCTTCCGGGCGCTCGATGCGGCTGCGCACCGGCAGCCGTCGCAGATAGCGGGCGGCGGCCCAGGCGCCGGCGACCTCGCCAGCGGCGAGCACGGCAGCCGGGCCCCACAGCCCGCTGCCCTGGGCATGACCGACCCAGGCGCCGATCCACAGCGCGGCGGCCGTGGTCGGCCCCCAGCGCATCAGCAGCACCAGGGCCACGCCGGTGACCGGCCAGCACAGGCCGAGTGCGCCCGGGGCCTCAGCCGTGCCGGTGGGCTGCAGCAGCCAACCCAGCCAGCCCGCCAGCACGCCCAGCGCCGAGGCGATCGACCACCGGATGATCCAGTTCATCCGGTGAGCCAGTGGGGAGTCGCTGTTCGGGCCGGGCAGTGTGTCGGCCTCCGGCCCGGGGCTGGCCGCAGGCGGTACGGGCTCGGGCGGAGCGACGGCAGGCGAGGGAAAAGGAGCGCGCAAGGTTCGGACGACGACGGCGGAGCGCGCCGGGGATCCGGGGCGCCACCTTCAGCCGCACGGCCGCGCGGCGAGGCGTGGGCGATGCTAGCGAGGTGGCCCGCTGGCGCCCATCCCGCAAAGCAGCATGCACAGGGCCTTGTCGCGGCCGACCGTGCGGTCGGGAGGGCCATCGTTCCGCCACGAAACGCGACGCGGCGCCAGAGCGCCGCGTCGTGGAGAGCAGACACCGGACGACGGCCTGACCGTCGCGCCGGGATCGCCGGGCCGGGTGGGGCCGGCCGCCGGTGTCAGGCCCTGAGACCCTCAGGCCCTCAGGCCCTCAGGCCTGGATCGCGAAATCTTCGAGCTTGGCGCCGCCTTCGAGCGCGGATTTCAGCCACTTGGGCTGCAGGCCACGTCCCGTCCAGGTCTCGCCGGTGGCGGCGTTGCGGAACTTCGGCGCGACCTTGCCGGTCGAGCGCGACGGCGTGCCACCGGCCGCGCGTGCCGTTCCCGGCTTCGCGGCCAGATCGGCCGGCGTCAGGCCGTATTCGGTCATCAGCGCGCGGATCTTGGTCAGCGCGCCTTCGCGTTCTTCGCGCTGGGCCGAGGCGATCTGCTTCTCGATGGCCGCGCGTTGGGCGAGCAATTCCTGGAGGGTGGCGGACATTTGGGGGGCTCCAAAAAGAACAATGGACAGGTGCGGCGCAGTATATGCGCGCTGCGGACCAGATTCTCGTCCCTGCCCGGGTATTCTTGGATTCAGGGCATCAAATGCCGGCGTCCCGGGGTCGGGTGCCGGCGATGGGTCGTGGTCCCTGTATCGGGAAATCCAGATCGAATCTTGCCGGATTGAAACCGCTTGTGAACGGTTTGCCTCCCGTGACGCGCCCCCCGGATCGCCTGTTTCAGGCCTGCGGCGGCACGTAGCCGGCGGGTTGCTCGGCCCCTTCGCCGAAGAAGAAACGTTCCATCTGGCGGGCCAGATACTGGCGCGCCCGCTGATCGGCCAGATTCAGGCGGTTTTCATTGACCAGCATGGTCTGGTGGCGCAGCCAGAGGGCCCAGGCTTCCTTGCTGACCTGTTCGTAGATGCGCTTGCCGAGTTCGCCCGGATAGGGGGCGAAGTCCAGGCCATCGCCTTCCTTCTTGAGGTGGACGCATTGGACGGTTCGTGCCATGGGGTGGGTTCCTTCAGGTGGTGGGGATCCGGCGGCCGCACCGGAGGCGGCGCGGAACGTCCGGCGGGCTCAGCCCAGCTTCTTGACCAGGACCTGCGAGCGACGGTCCCAGTTGTACTTGCGCTTGCGGGCTTCGGGCAGCCAGTCGGGATCGACCTGCACGAAGCCGCGGCGGATGAACCAGTGCATGGTCCGGGTGGTCAGCACGAAGATGCTGTCCAGACCCTGGGCACGGGCGCGCTGCTCGATGCGCTTGAGGATGCGTTCGCCGTCGCCCTGGCCCTGGACCTGCGGCGAGATCGTCAGTGCGGCCATCTCGCCGGTGCGGGCCTCGGGGTAGGGATAGAGCGCGGCGCAACCGAAGATCACGCCGTCGTGCTCGATCACCGTGTAGTTGGCGATGTCGCGCTCGATCTCCTTGCGTTCGCGGCGCACCAGCGTGCCGTCGCGCTCGAAGGGTTCGATCAGCTGCAGGATACCGCCGACATCGTCGGCCGTGGCCTCGTGCAGGCTCTCCAGCTTCTCGTCGACGACCATCGTGCCGATGCCGTCGTGGGTGAAGACCTCCTGCAGGATCGAGCCGTCGACGTTCAGCGGCAGGATGTGGGTGCGCTCGACGCCGCCTTCGCAGGCGCGCACGCAGTGCTGCAGGTAGAAGGCCAGATCGTTGGGCTGCGTCGGTTGCGGCCACTGCGCCAGCAGGCGGCGCGCATCGGCCAGTGCCAGTTCGGTGTCGATCGCCGATTCCGGATCGTCGGGATTCTCGTGGATGCCCGGACTTTCGGTCATGAACAGCAGTTTGTCGGCCTGCAGGGCGATGGCGGTGGCGGTGGCCACCTCTTCCATCGACAGATTGAAGGCCTCGCCCGTCGGTGAGAAACCGAAGGGGCTGAGCAGCACCAGGGCCCCGATGTCGATCGCGCGCCGGATCGCCGCCGCGTCGACGCGGCGCACGATGCCCGAATGCATGAAATCGACGCCGTCGACGATGCCCACCGGCTGTGCCGTCAGGAAATTGCCGGAAACGACGCGCACCGTGGCATTGGCCATCGGCGTGTTGGGCAGGCCTTGCGAGAACGCGGCCTCGATCTCGAAACGCAGCTGGCCGGCGGCTTCCTGTGCGCAATCCAGGGCGACCGGATCGGTCACCCGCTTGCCCTTGTGGAATCGCGAGGTATGGCCCTTGGCGGCCAACTGCTCGTTGACCTGTGGCCGGAAACCGTGGACCAGCACCAGTTTGATGCCCATCGCGTGCAGGATGGCCAGATCCTGCGCGAAATGGTTCAGGCGACCGGCGGCCACCAACTCGCCGGTCATGCCGACGACGAAGGTCTTGCCATGGTAGGCGTGGATATAGGGCGCCACGGCCCGGAACCACGGAACAAAGGTATGCGGAAAGACCAGGCTCATGATGAGGGTCGATTGTGCCGCAGCAAGGGATGGCGTCCGGTGGGGCGGCTGTCCTAAGGTGCGGCCCGTGGCGTGCCGATAGCGCTGTATCCAGGGGGGCCGGGTCGGTCGGGGCAGGTGCGCCCGCCGGTCGTCCCCCGTCGTCCGTCTTCGTCTGATGTCCGTGCCGCCTGCCGTCCCTCGTTCTGCCCGCGTCGACGATCGTGTGTCCCGTGACCGTGCGGCGGCGTCCGCGGTGCGGTCGACGGCGGTGATCGAGGGGGCGGCGGACGTGCCGCCTGGCGCCGTCCGCGCGCCGGACGAGGTCGCGCCGGACGCGGCCCGCGAGGCGGCCGCGCAGGCCGCGCAGGCGGCGCGTCACCGCCGGCGCCGGCGGCGCGCCCGGCGCGAGGAGCGGCGCCGGCTGCGCGGCCACCAGCGGCGGGAGGCCGCGGTCGCGCTGCTGGCGGCGGTCGCGCTGCTGGCCGCTGCCGCCTGGTGGGGGCGACCGGTGGCGCCCGTGGTGCCGCTGCCGGCCGTGCAGCAGGCCGGGGCTGCGCAGCCGGCGCCGGTGATCGCGGCCGCCGTGCCGCCGCCGGCCGCGATCACGGAGGCCGCGCCATCGGCCTCCGAGGCCTCCGCGCTGCCGCCGGCGATCTACACCCCCGCCAGCATCAGCGATGCGCCCGGCGCCGGGCGTGGGGCCGCGCAGGGGCCGGGTCCGCTCTACGGTGCGACCGGTGGCTCGGCGCAGGTCTCCGAGCGCGATCTCGACCTGCCGTTCTACCCCGGGGCGCGCCAGAACCCCTCCGACAGCCAGCGCATGGACGAGGGCGGCTCGGGCCAGTGGATGGCGGCCGGCCTGCGCAGCGGTGACGAGCTGGCCAAGGTCGTGTCCTTCTACCGTGAGCGGCTGCTGTCGGGCAGCACCCGCCTGACCGTGCAGGAGAACGCGGCCGGCCCGGGCCAGTGGCAGCTGATGGTGGCCGATCCGGCCTCTGGCGTGAACCGCAGCGTGCTGGTGCTGCAGGATGGCGACCAGGTGGTCATCGGCCTGAGCCGCTGGCAGCCGCCACCCCCGCCCCCAGCGCGTGGCGGCTGAGCCCCACGGGCCGCCGCGGCGCGTCAGCGCTGGGGCGCACCCTGGGTGCGCACCCCGCGGGTTGTGTGCTATGTTGCCCGTGAAGTTGTCACGCCGGGCGTGACGGGCGCGGCCGGATCCTCCGGCGTGCATGCCCGGGCGGATCCGATTCCACTTCACCTGCTTCTTCTGGAGATTTCCCATGAAAGTCAGCGACATCCTGCGCGTCAAGGGCAGCACGCTGTACACGGTCGCGCCCGAACATGCGCTGGCCGACGCCGTCAGCACCATGGCCGAGCACGACATCGGCTCGCTGGTGGTGATGTCCCACGGCGATCTGGTCGGCATGCTGACCTTCCGCGAGGTCATCTCCGCCATCGTGCGCAACGGTGGCTCGGTCGGTTCGCTCACCGTGCGCACGGTGATGGACGACGCGCCGCTGACCTGCACCCCCGAGACCGAGATCGACGAGGTGCGCCGCATGATGCTCGGCCGCCATGCCCGCTACATGCCGGTGCTCGACGGCCGCACGCTGATGGGCGTGATCTCGTTCTACGACGTGGCCAAGGCCGTCGTCGACGGCCAGGACTTCGAGAACCGCATGCTCAAGGCCTACATCCGCGACTGGCCGGTCGAGGAAGAGGGCGCGGCCACCGCCGAACCCAAGCTCTGAGACCTCTGCACGGCGCCCGCGGGCGCCGCTGCTGCGACAATCCGGCGCCCGCGTGACCCTCAGGTCCGCGGGCGTCCGTTCTTTCAGCCTCGCCGATCGGGGATCCGTGACCGCCCTTCAGGCCGGGCGCGCGGAGCCTGCGGCGCCCTGAGGCTGCGCCTTTTCCCTGGCCCCTGCTGCTGCGTCCATGTCCGGCTCCACCCTCGGCGAACTGTTCCGCGTCACCAACTTCGGCGAAAGCCACGGCCCGGCCATCGGCTGCGTGATCGACGGCTGTCCGCCGGGGCTGGCGCTGTCGGTCGAGGACATCCAGCCCGAGCTGGACCGTCGCCGTCCCGGCACCAGCCGCCACGTCACCCAGCGCAACGAGGCCGATGCGGTCGAGATCCTGTCGGGCACCTACGAGGGCCTGACCACCGGCACGCCGATCGCGCTGCTGATCCGCAACACCGACCAGCGCAGCAAGGATTACGGCAACCTGCTGGACACCTTCCGCCCCGGCCATGCCGACTACCCGTACTGGCGCAAGTACGGCGTGCGCGATCCGCGCGGCGGCGGCCGCTCGTCGGCCCGGCTGACGGCGCCGACCGTGGCTGCCGGTGCGGTCGCGCGCAAGTGGCTCGCGCAGCAGCACGGCATCACCTTTTCCGGCTGGATGAGCCAGCTCGGCGACATCGCGATCCCCTGCGTCGACGAGGCCGAGATCCCGAACAACCCCTTCTTCGCGCCGAACGCGGCCATCGTGCCCGAGCTCGAGGCCTACATGGACGCGCTGCGCAAGTCGGGCGACAGCTGCGGCGCGCGCATCGAGGTGCGCGCCCGCGGCGTGCCGCCGGGCTGGGGCGAGCCGCTCTATGACCGCCTGGACGCCGACATCGCCCACGCGATGATGGGCCTGAACGCGGTCAAGGGCGTCGAGGTCGGCGCCGGCTTCGGCTGCGTCACGCAGAAGGGCAGCGAACACGGCGATCCGCTGACGCCGGCGGGCTTTCCCAGCAACCATGCCGGCGGCGTGCTGGGCGGCTTGAGCACCGGCCAGGAGATCGTCGTCTCGCTGGCGATCAAGCCGACCAGCTCGATCCGCCTGCCGCGGCCGTCGATCGACCGGGCCAACCAGCCGCAGACGGTCGAGACCCACGGCCGCCATGATCCCTGCGTCGGCATCCGCGCGACGCCGATCGCCGAGGCGCTGCTGGCGCTGGTGCTGATGGATCATGCGCTGCGCCACCGCGCGCAGTGCGGCGACGTGCAGCTGCCGGTGCCGCCGATCGCGCCCTGACAAGCCGTGAACGAACCGCCGATCGACCGTGGGGAGCGCATGGCTGCTGATTGCCGCAGTGGCGCGAGGAGGCGGGAGCCGATGCGCAGCGGGAGCGGTGTGAGGGCCGTTTGT